>JANXMD010000164.1 GCA_025354845.1 Verrucomicrobiota bacterium
GCGTTTGACCGGCTCGGCCGCCTCAGCGGGCTTCGGGTTGAATTCCAATTCGGGCGCTTACCTGATTGATCAGGTGGGTGGCACGCAGGCCACCAGTTCCTCCACTGCAGCTGTCAATAGCCCGGTTCTCCTCGTGCTCAAGGCGGTGTTCGGGGCCGGCTCGGCGGTCGACACCTTCAGCCTGTTCTACAACCCCTTGGTCGGTTCCATTGAGGGAGCGGCGAGCGCCACGAAGACCTTTGACGTAGGCACGGTGTCGGCGCTGTCGATTGCCGGAAACCTCGCGTTCAGTGTGGACGAGATCAAGGTGGGCAGCAGTTATGCGGACGTGGTGCCGGAGCCGTCCACCCACCTGGCGATCGGCGCGGTTTCGCTTCTCGTTGCCGGTCGCTGGATCGCCTGGAAGCGCCGCCAGAAACAGCCAGTCAGTTGAGGGTGCCGTTCTCCGAATTAGGCGGCATCAGGCCACAACCCTCTCCGCTACTCGGGGACTTGAATGGCGGACGCCGTGACGTGGACCCAGGTCAGCTTTGGGTTTCCAACTCGGAACGCCACCGTACGGCGTGCTGCACGAGTTCCATGCCGTTCTTCAAGCCGAGCTTATCCTTGATGCGCTCCCGGTAGGTTTCGACGGTCTTGACGCTGAGGCTCAGCTCAATGGCGATTTGTCGCGTGCTTTGTCCCCGGCCGATGCGCTGGACGACCTCGAGTTCGCGATCGGTCAGGACGGTCAGTGGGGACGCGCCGAATTCCCGACCTTCGCTGCATCGCTGCAGCATTTCATCCGTCATACGGGGGCTCAGGTACACGCCTCCTGCGAGGACCTTGCGAATCGCCGTGAGTACCTGGGTGGAGGCCTCCTGCTTGGTGATGTAGCCCCTCGCCCCCGCGCGCAACACGCGTTCCGCGTAGAGGGATTCATCGTGCATCGACAGCACGAGCATCTTGAGTTCTGGAAGCTCGATGCGAAGATCCTTGAGAAGCTCAATGCCGCTAGATCCCTTGAGCGAAAGATCCACCAAGGCCAGGTCTGCCTCGGACGCTTTGAGCGCCTCACGCGCAGCGGTTGCGGACTCGGCCTCACCGGAAACCACAAGGTCTGCCTCACGATTAATAAGCTCGGTCAGTCGCTCGCGAATCATGGGGTGATCGTCGACCAGGAAGATGCGGCGCTTGGATGGGGAAGCGGTTGTCATGAGTTGAGGTTGGAAATCGATGGTGGATCGTGAGCCAGGAATCACGAAGCGGGGACGGAATTGCCGACGGTGCATTCGACCACCGTATCTCCCTGGGGTTCGGCATAGATTTGGAGATCACCCTGAATCAGGCGTGCCCGATGTTGCATGATAGCCAGGCCGAGACCGGTCCGACCAGAGGGTGTGGGAACGACTGGCTTTCCCACGCTGACCACCGAGAGGCGCAATTGGTTGGCGGGCTCCTCGATGCGGATAATGATGCGCGACGGCGCGTTATGCCGGATGGCATTGGCCACTGCCTCCTGGGCGATCCGGTAGAGATGGAAGGAGACGCTGGTGGCCGGTTCCACGATGACCCGTCCCGCTTCAAACTCGCACCGGATGCGTGTGCTGCGAGTGACCTGATCGGCCAGCGCCCGCAGGGTCGCCGCCAGTCCCTGATGTTCCAGCGACGCCGGGAACAGACCGCGGGCGATGTCGCGGACGTGGGTGATCGCCTCGTCGACCAGGGTGCTGATTTCCTGGACGGACTCGGGCCCCACGCTGGTGCCGCGGATGAGGCGGTCGCGGAGAGTGGATGCTGCCATCGCCGTGCACACGAGGTGCTGTCCCAGACCGTCATGCAGATCCTGGCCGATGCGCTGTTGTTCCTCCTCAATCGCGTCCGCCACGATGCGCTCGGTTTCCTTGCTGGCGCTGACGTCCGTGAGAACAAACGCCACTCCCTCTTCGGCCGTGTTTCCGAGGGGAACACGATGGGCGCTCAGCGTCAGCCACGGTCCCTTGCGGCCCGGCAAACTTCGTCGCCCTAGGTCCGCACTCGCGACCTCCGATCCGCGGAGCCCGGCCTGAATCGCCGCCTCCGCATTTCGGTACCCTTCCAACAAAGGGAAAAGGCTGAAGGTGGTGCCGACGGGAAGCAGCATTCCGCCGCCTCCGACGTGCTGAATTCCAAGCAACGCCACCGCGGCGGGATTCACGAGCCTGAGGATTCCGTCCGCACTGGTGACCACCACGGCCTCCGTCATCGTACCCAGGATTGCCGTCAGAATTGCCGTCGAGCGTGAAAGCGCCTCTTCGGAGCTCTGCAACTCCCGGGCGCGCGATTCCGCAGCTGCGGTGCGTTCGATGACCCGCTGCTCGAGCGTTTCGTTGATGGTTAGCAACTCCCTCTCCGCACGCATGCGGGCCTGGATCTCGCTGGCGAGCTGCCGCTTTCGCCGGGCTTCGGCGGAAACCAAAAGGGTGAAAACAATCGAGGCCCCCAAGAGCACGGTGGCGTTAATGAACGGGACGATGGGGTGCTCGTAGGCTTTGCCGTAGCTCAGTTCAATCAACAGCCAGACACCGGATCCAAGAACCGCCACCGGCAGCGCCGCCCAGTTGCCGACATACCAGGCGAGAAAAACGGTGGGAATCAGGTAGCAAAGGCGAAGCTGGATTTCCGTCCAGGTGGTCCAGTCCACGAGCGCGACAACCGCGAGTATCCCCAGTCCAAACAGCAATAGGAGGGTGTTGCGGGCGGAGGGTTCGCCGCGAGAACCGGATGGAGGCGACTCGGTGGGCATGGCAACTGTGTTCGGGGCAGGGGGCTCCGGCCTCCATGCTTTCAGCCAGTTCTGGAGTTCAGCAGGGTCCAGATCCGGCGCAAGGAGGCTTCCGGTGAGGTGCCTTCGGTGCAGTGATGCCATACCGTCTCATCCGCCTCCGGGGCCTCAAAGTGAAAATCCAGAAAGTCGGGAACACGGCCTTCCCGGGCTTTCTGGTACAGTCGCTTCGGATCCCGCTCGGTGCAGGTCTCCACGGACGCATCCACGTGAACCCAGGTTACCGAATCTTCCAACACGGCACGCACGGCGTCGCGATGCAGCCTCATGGGTGCCATAGAGGACACCACCACGGTCATCCCCTGGGTAAACAGAAGTCGGGCGATTTCAGCGATTCGGCGATGGTTTTCCGCGCGATCGCGGGCCGAGAAACCCAGATCCGAAGAGAGTCGAGCCCTCATCGCTGTCCCGTCCAAATGGACGGCAAAGGTTCCCGCCGCGTTGAATTCCTCGGTCAGTCCCGTCGCTAGAGTGGTTTTTCCCGATCCCGACCGACCGAACAGCCAGATCACCTTCGGGAACGGATTGATTTCAGCTGCGGAACGAGCCGAACCATCCAAAGGCAGCGCCAGTGAGAAAATGGAGGAAGCAACCGTCACTCGGCTCACGTTATCAGCGCTTTTTGCCCTCGAAAGCAGGCGCACCCGGTAAAAATGTGGGGGATAACCCGACACTTAGGTGAGCCCCTCTGATTTCTCCCGTGGCCTTTTCGCGGGGTGGTGGGGCAGAATCGCCTCATGTTCGACCTCCTCGCAGAATCCCCAGAGGAACGACCGCGCCTCTGCGGGCCGGGTTTGAATCGACGTGAGTTTCTCCAGGTGGGTGCGTTGGCGGCGGTCGGTTTGTCTCTGCCTCAATACCTTCGGGCGCGCGCCGAAGGGCGGGTCGACGCTTCAGCGGATCGGCGTTCGTGCATCCTCATCTTCAACCTTGGCGGCCCCAGTCACATTGACTTGTGGGATATGAAGCCGGACGCGCCACGAGAGATTCGCGGGCCGTTTCAACCGATTCGAACGCGTTCGGATGCCTTCGAGATTTCGGAATTGCTGCCGAGGCACGCCAAGATTGCCGACAAGTTTTCGCTGGTGAGGTCGTGTCATCACGATGGTGCCGCGGTCCACGACGCGGGGTGGCAGATGATGCAAACGGGGCGGCGCTTCACTGGAGGCATTGCCACGCCTCACGTTGGGTCGGTGGTCTCGCATCTTCGAGGAAGGCGTTCGGATTTGCCGCCGTTCGTGGTGCTGCCGCAGTTGATGGGGCGTGGGGGTGGCAATCTTCCGAATGGTCAAGCGGGGGGCTTCCTCGGTAAGGCCCAGGACCCGTTTGCGCTGATGGCGGATCCTTCCCAGAAGAACTTCAAAGTTCCAGATCTTCTCCCGCCGGATCAGATCGGTGCGCAGCGACTCGATCGGCGACGCCGGCTCCGCGATGTCGTGGAGCAGACGGTGAGTGCATTCGAAGCGAGTGAGGATGCGCGGTTGATGGATGAGAATTTTCATGCCGCTTTCCGGATCATGACCAGCGAGTCCGCGCGCGCGGCCTTTGATCTGTCCCGCGAACCCATCTCGGTGCGCGAGCGCTACGGGATGAACCGCTTCGGTCAGTGTTGCCTGCTCGCCCGGAGGTTGGTCGAGGGCGGGGTGCGGTTTGTGACGATTAACACCTTCCTCACGGTGTTTGATGAGATCACCTGGGACATCCACGGATCCAAGCCGTTTACCTCGATTCAGGGCATGAAGGACATCGTGTGTCCGATGTATGATCAGGCGTATTCTGCCTTGATCGAAGACCTGTCGGATCGGGGCCTGCTCGGGGACACGCTCGTGGCGAATCTTTCGGAATTTGGGCGGACGCCAAAGATCAACCCGGCCGGCGGACGCGATCACTGGCCGCAATGTTTCACGGCCTATTTCGCCGGCGGTGGCGTGAAGGGGGGACGCGTGGTAGGCGCCAGCGACCCGGTGGGCGGGTTCCCAGCCGAGCGGCCGGTCAAACCGGGTGATATTGTCGCCACAATGTTCCACAGCCTGGGGCTGAATCACGCCGCGCACCTTCCGGGTCCGGGCGGGCGCCCGTTTCCTCTTACGGACCTGGGAACCGAGCCCATTCGGGAACTGTTCACATGAGGGCGCCAGGACTGTTAGCGTGGGGACTCGTCGTGGTCGGCCTGGCGATGGGGCGCCTCGTGGCCGCCGGGACGGTCGTGAAAACGGAGCCGGTCTCGTTCCGCAACGACGTGTTGCCCATTTTGTCCAAGGCGGGTTGCAACACCGGCGGCTGTCATGGCTCGCTCGCGGGAAAGGGGGGATTCCGCCTCTCCCTGTTCGCCTACAATCCGGAGGCGGATCACTTCGCCATCACCCGGGAATCCCAGGGTCGACGCGTCGAATCCTCCGATCCCGGCCTGAGCTTGCTGCTTACCAAGCCCACGACGCTGGTCCGCCACAAAGGTGGGAAACGGCTCGAGACGGACTCCGTCGATTATCACACCCTGGCACGCTGGATTGCGCAGGGCGCGCCGGGGCCGCGAGCGGACGAGCCAGCCCTGGAATCGCTGGAAATCTCCCCTGCGGTTCGGACGGTGAATACCGGCGATGTCGTGCCGGTGACGGTGCGGGCGCGCTACTCGAATGGACACGTCCGCGACGTCACGCCGTGGGCACGCTACACGTCGACCGATGAAACCGTCGCCTCGGTGGATCCCCAAGGACGCGCCACGATTCTCGGGCCGGGGCAGGGCGCCATCACGGCGTGGTACTCCTCCCGCATCGTCTTGGCGCGTCTCACGTCGCCGTATTCCAACACGGTACCGGCGGCGGTGTTCGCGGCCGTTCCGAGAACGAACTTCATTGATGCGCGAGTGGTGGAGCAATTGGAGCGACTGCACCTGGAGCCCTCACCCGCAGCATCGGACGCGACGTTCGTTCGGCGGGCATTTCTCGACGTGATCGGCCGGCTGCCGACGCCCGAGGAGGTGCGCGAGTTCGAACACGATTCAGCCCCAGACCGCCACGCGAGGCTGGCGGATCGGCTTCTGGCGCGAACCGAATTCGTGGATTACTGGGCCTACAAGTGGTCCGATGTCCTGCTGGTGACTGGCGCGAGGCTGCGTCCCGAGGCGGTGCGCGCCTACTCCGATTGGATTCGGTCGCGTGTTGCCGCCAACACGCCCTGGGATCGCATGGTGCGTGAGCTGATTACGGCCAAGGGCTCGGCGGTGGAGGAGGGCGCCTCGAATTTCTTCGCCGTCCATCAGGACCCGGAGGCCATGGCGGAGAACGTGAGCCAAGCGTTCCTGGCCCTCTCCATCAACTGCGCGCGCTGCCACAATCATCCGCTGGAAAAATGGACCAACGATCAGTACTACCAGTTTGCTAATCTGTTCGCCCGCGTCAGGGCCAAGGGATGGGGTGGCGATGCCCGCTCTGGCGACGGCCGCCGGACCTTGTTCGTGCAGGCCGCGGGAGATCTCATTCAACCGCGGACCGGCCGCCCGCAACCGCCGGCGCCGCTGGACGGGGCACCGATTGCGGCCGAGGATCCCCGCGATCGCCGGGAGCTGCTGGCCGACTGGTTGACCTCGCCGTCGAATCCGTATTTTGCCCGCGCCGCCGCGAATCGGGTGTGGGCGAATTTCTTCGGCTCGGGCGTCGTGGAGCCGGTGGATGACCTGCGCGCCTCCAATCCGGCGTCAAACGAACCCCTGCTCGCCGACCTCGCTGCGCATCTGGTGCGCAGCGGATTCGATCTGCGCGACCTCATGCGGCAGATCCTCACGTCGCACACCTACCGTCGATCCACGGACGTGCTTCCCGGCAACCGCGAGGATCGACGTCATTATTCCAGGTTCTTCCCGCGCCGATTGAGTGCCGAGGTGCTCAGTGACGCCATTGCCGACGTCACCGGCGTTCCCGATCGCTTCACTGAGCTGGCGCTGAACGACGGGTCTACGGAGGCAAGCAGCGCGTTCACCAACGTCGTGCGGTCGCTGCAACTCTCGGATGCCTCGGTGAAATCGTACTTCCTGAAGACCTTCGGCCGGAATCAGCGCGAGATCACCTGTGAATGCGAGCGATCCAACCAGCCGAGCCTGGTGCAGGCGTTGCATCTGTCGAACGGGTCCACACTGAACGACAAGATCGCCGCACCGGCTGGGCGACTCGCCAGGACCTTTGCCGACGCGTCGACTCCGGCAGCCTGGCTCGACGGTCTCTGGACGCGCTGCCTGGGACGGCCGCCCACGGAGCGGGAGCGCTCGGCGGCCCTGAAGGCGTTCCAGGAGGCGCCCCGGTCGGAACAGCGGCAGGTCGCCGAAGACCTCGGCTGGTCGATACTTTCCAGTCGCGAGTTCCTCTTCCAACACTGAGGTCCCCATGCGCTTTCTCTCACCAATGCTGGCGGTTCTGCTCCTTGGATTGACGGGACTCGCAGTGCTCGGGGCGCCGCTGAACTACGATCGGGATGTGGCGCCGATTTTTCGGGCGTACTGCGCGGGCTGTCACAATGACGCGGATCAGGAGGGATCGTTCTCGCTCGAGACGTTTGCTCACCTGAGAGCCGGTGGGGACAAGGGGGATCCTATCCGTCCCCGGAGTCCGGAGGAATCGCTTCTTATCCGATCGATCGAGGGCCATGCAAAGCCTGCGATGCCGCCGCGTGACGAGCCCCAGGTGCCCGAGGCCGAACGCCAGCGATTGCGACGCTGGATCGCAGAAGGGGCAACCGGTCCCGAAAACGATGTGTCGATCCTTTCCCGTCTGGTGGTGCCGGTTATCGACGTGCCCGCAGCAGCCTCCGTACGGCGCCCGGTGACGGCTCTCGAGTTTTCCCCGAATGGCGAGTGGCTCGCGGTGGCGTCGTCAGGCCGCGTGGAACTCAGGACGACCCCGTCCCGATCGGCGCGGCGCGTTCTTGAAGGGATTCCGGGCAAGGTGAATGCGGTTCATTTCAGTCCCGACGGACGCACGCTGACGCTGGCGGCGGGCGTGCCCGGATTGAACGGCGTGGTTCAACAGTGGGAGGTCCTCACGGGACGCAAGCAACGGGAGTTCACCGGCCACCGCGATACCGTGCAGGATGCCGTGGTCTCTCCCGATGGCCTCTGGATGGTCTCGGGCGGATACGACCGGAGTCTCCGGTTTTGGGAGATGGATTCGGGTCGCTGCGTGCAGACTAACACGGTTCACAACGGCGCGGTGTTTCGGTTGGCCATTCATCCGGACGGCGCCGTGGTGGCGTCGGCGAGCGCGGATCAGACGGTGAAACTATGGCGGCTCGTCGACGGCGTGCGTCTCGACACCCTCAATCAGCCGCAAGGTGAACTGACCGGCGTGGTCTTCACACCCGATGGATCCCAGGTGTTGGCTGCCGGAGCCGATCGACGGATTCATCAGTGGAAAGTCGTCTCCACGCGCGAGCCGGCCGTGAATCCGCCGCTGGCCTCCCGGTTCGCTCACGAGGCCGCCATCACTGCGCTGGCGATCTCTCACGATGGGCTGCTGCTGGCGTCCGCGGCGGCCGATCGAACGCTCAAGCTGTGGCGCCTGCCGGAGCTGGAAGAGGTCCGTGCCTGGACCAACCAGCCAGACGTGGTGTCGGCCGTGGCCTTCGATCCTCGGGGTCCGCGTCTGGTGGTGGGTCGAATGGATGGGTTCGTCGAGTCGATCCGAATTCAGCCAGCCGGGGCGCCCCGGGCTGCTGCGGTCACGTCCGTGGAGCGCCCGCCGGCAGCGCGTTCAATTGGGGCTGGCCTCAGCCAACGGGAGGAAACGGAACCCAATGATCAGCCCGCTCAGGCGATGCGGATTTCCTGGCCCACCGAGATTCACGGCACCCTGGGGCACGCTGGCGATGTGGATCTCTTCCGATTCTCGGCGCGGGCCGGCGAGGCGGTCACGCTGGCCATCGACGCGGCGCAAAAGGGTTCCAAGCTCGATTCGCGCCTTGAGGTCCTGACGCCAGAGGGCCACCCGGTGCCGCAAGTGCGGCTGCAGGCAGTGCGGGATTCCTGGTTCACCTTTCGCGGTAAAGACTCCGAAACAGCCGACGACTTTCGGCTCCAAAATTGGGCGGAAATGGAGCTGAACGAATACCTTTACGCGAACGGCGAGGTGGTGCAGCTCTGGCTGTATCCACGCGGGCCCGATTCTGGATTCAAAGTGTATCCGGGTGAGGGACGGCGTCAGCCCGTCTTCGGCACCACGGCGCTGAGTCACGCGCTCAACGAACCCTGTTATATCGTCCGCCCTCTGGCGTCCGGTGCACGCCTGGTGCCCAACGGGCTGCCGGTGTTTCAGCTTAACTACGAGAACGACGACGATCCGTCACGCCGCGCCGGCAGCGATTCAGTGCTGCGGTTTGTGGCGCCGGCGGCAGGCGATTACCTCGTTCGCGTGTCCGACGTCCGTGGGTTTGGGGGTGGAACCAACTTCTTTTACACGCTCGCGATCCGGGAGCCGCATCCTGGATTCTCGGTGAAGTTGGAGACCTCCGATCTGTCGGTGAGCCCGGGGAGCGCGCGGGAATTGCGCTTTGTCGCCACACGCGACGAGGGGTTCTCGGGGCCGATCCGCATTGATCTGGAGCAGCTGCCTCCCGGATTCCGGGCCAGCACCCCGGTGGAGATTGAGGCCGGTCAGATTCGTGCCAGTGCCATTCTCTTCGCCGCGACGAACGCGGTCGCACCCGACTCCGAATCCCTGCGCCGCATCCTACTTCGTGCCTCGGCGAGGATTGACGGGCGCGAGGTGACTCACCCGACGGGCCCACTCGGCTCGCTCAAACTCGGCAAAGCCCCCACGGTCACACTGGAGATCCTGGCGGGGCCGGATCGGAACGCGTTTGTCGTCGTACCGGGGCAACCCCTTGAGGTGCGACTACGTCCCGGACAGACGGTGCAGGCCCGGGTTCGCGCTGAGCGCCGGGACTTCAAGGACCGCATCGAGCTCGGCGGCGAGGACTGTGGACGCAACCTCCCGCATGGCGTGTATGTGGACAACGTCGGTTTGAACGGGTTGCTGATTGTGGAAGGGCAGACCGAGCGCGAGTTTTTCA
>JANXMD010000178.1 GCA_025354845.1 Verrucomicrobiota bacterium
TTTTCCCAGCGCCGTCGTCACGATTCTGAAAAACCTTCGCTTGCACTGCTCGTGACCAGGTGTTATCCATGACCCATACAGCACTTTGCCCACAGGTAACCATAATCCACCCCTAGTCATGTCCAATTCCCCCAAAACGACTCAAAATGCCCGGAGCAGGGCATTTACGCTAATTGAGTTGCTGGTGGTGATCGCGATCATTGCGATTCTCGCCGGCATGCTGCTTCCCGGTCTCGCCAAGGCCAAGCAGAAGGCACAAGGCATCCTCTGCATGAGCAATGGCAAGCAGATGGGCTTGGCCTACACACTGTTCTGCGGCGACAATCAGGATGTCCTTCCTGGCAATCTCGACGGCGGCACGGGCGCTGGTCAGACCAATGTAACTTGGTGTGTCGGCTGGCTCGACAACACCACCTACACCGCCGACAACACCAACACCGCTTACCTGTTGAATTCCCAGCTGGGGAAGTACGCGGGTTCTGTGGGTGTGTACAAGTGCCCTGCGGACCGCAGCCTAAATCGTGGCAAGACCGGCATCCCCCGGGTGCGTTCGATTTCGATGAACGGCTACCTCGGTGAACGCGGCGGCCCGTACACCGGCGGTTTCACCCAATTCAAGAAGCTCGCCGACATTCAGAAGGCCTCCGGCACCTGGGTCTTTCTCGATGAGCGCGAAGACGGCATCAACGACGGCTGGTTCGCGGTCAACATGGATGGCTATGATCCAATCCGCCCCACCGCCTACACCATCGTCGACTTCCCGGCCAGCTACCACAACGGCGCCGGCGGTCTTTCCTTCGTGGACGGCCACTCGGAAATCCGCAAGTGGCTCGATCCCCGCACCCGTCCGGTGCTGAAGTTTGGTCAGGCCCTGAGCCTCGGCCAGGCCTCGCCGAACAACATCGATGTGGCCTGGCTCCAGGAGCGCACGTCGGTGAAGGTTACCGGCGCGACCCGCTGAACGCCCGGGGATGCGGATCGCATCCCGTCTGATCTCAAATGGCCCGCGGCAACGCGGGCCATTTTTGTTCCTGTCGCCTGCCGCCAATCTGAGCCCGTGTCTCCCGTATCCCCATCCCGAACGCGTTCCGCTGCGCCCATGCCGAACTCGCCGATACGGTGGTGGTTGCTGCTTCTCTTTGTCGTCGTCCTTGCTGCATTTGTAGGTTTCCTCTGGATGCGTCCGCCGGCGCTTCCAGTGGCCGAACTGGAACATCCGGAGAAACTCGATCCGATGGTGCGTCAGCACGTCGAAGAACTGCTGGCACTGGTGCGGAAGAATCCGCGTGATTCCATCGCCCGCGCCACCCTGGGAATGGCCATGGCGGCAAACGGACTTTGGAAGGAAGCCCGGCCGGTGTTTCTCGATGTGGCTCGACAGGACACGCGGGAACCGCTGGCGCCGATGTATGCCGCCGTGGCGCTGGAGGAACAGTCGGACACCGCGGCGGCACTTCGCGAGTTTCGCGAGTTGGTCCGACGGTTCCCCGAGTTTCCTCAGGGCTGGTATCGTGTCGCGGAATTGAGCCTCCGCTCCGGCGATCTGGAAACGGCGGAGACGGCGTTTCAGCGGTTGGTTCAACTGGCTCCCAAGGAATGGCGCGGGCCTGCCGGGCTGGCGGAAATCCGCATCCGACGCGGTCGACACCCCGAGGCGGTCCCGCTGCTGGAACACGCGGTGTCACTCGATCGGACCGCCAAGCCCGCGTTGTATTTGCTGGGGCAGTCCTATTGGGCCACCGGGCGCACCAATGAAGCACGACTGGCGATCGCCGCCGGAACCGGAGAGTCGCGTCAGCCAATGCCAGATCCGTGGGGCGAGGCCGCACCGAATCATATTCGGGCGCTTCCGGATCTTTTGCAGCAGGCAGATGGACTCTCCGCTGCCGGCCGGCCCGACTACGCCGTGCAGTTGCTGCAGAGGGCGCTGCCGTTTCATTCGACGCATCCCGGACTGCTGTTGCAGCTCGCAGTGGCGATGAATCGCTCCGGTCATGCCGCGCAAGCGCTGCCGATTTTGGATCGACTGGTTCAGCAGGATCCCAAGTCGGTCGCCCCGCGCATCACGCGCGCCTTCACCCGGGACTTGCTCGGTCAACCCGCGGCAGGAATCGAGGATGCCCGTGAGGCAATCCGCCTGGCCCCGCGAATGTCGCAGGCTCATCTCGCGCTTGCCGACGCCTTGCTGGCTCAGGAAAAGGATCGTGAAGCGGTCGGGGCGCTGGAGGAGGCGATCCGCTGCGATCCGGGCAACGCCGAGATCCATGTCGAATTGGCTGAGATCACTTGGAGGAATCTGAACGACAAGGCGGGCGGCCTCGATCA
>JANXMD010000210.1 GCA_025354845.1 Verrucomicrobiota bacterium
CACGCCGACCACCACCTCGATGTCGTGCTCCTTGAACCGAAGCATTTCAGCTACAACTCCAGCCAGGGGTGGTGCCCAAAGTGCCGCGGCTTTGGCGAGTTGTTCTACCTGCCTGACGTCGACCGAGGCGCGGATGGCGAATCCATTGAGGAGAGCTGGTGGCGTTGGCAGGACGGAAAGCGCGAAGCGTGCCCCGAATGCAAGGGGAGCCGCCTGCGGCCTGAGGCCCGGGCAGTCCATCTGGACGTGGCCTCCAGCGGATCCCTGTCCAGTGCGGGAAAAGGGGCGAAAACGCGCGCTGCGGTCCCGGGCCCGACCCTCGACGACCTCGGGAACATGTCGGTGGACAACGCGTTGTCGTGGGTCAGTGGACTCCAGCTCGACGAGCGATCCCTGCGCATCGCGCGCGACATCCTTCCGGAGATTCGCGAGCGGTTGGAGTTTCTCGCCGAGGTCGGCCTCGGGTATTTGCAGCTCGGTCGCGGGGTCACCACGCTCTCCGGCGGCGAGGCCCAGCGCATCCGTCTCGCGGCGCAGCTGGGATCCAATTTGAGCGGCGTCCTCTACATTTTGGATGAACCCACCATCGGGCTCCATCCACGGGACAACGATCAATTGCTCGACTCGCTCACCCGCCTGCGGGCGCGAGGCAATTCCCTGGTGGTGGTCGAACATGACGAGGCGACCATGCGCCGGGCCGACTGGATCCTCGATCTCGGCCCGGGAGCCGGCGTCCGCGGCGGCGAAGTGGTGGCCGCTGGCACGCTTGAGGACCTCCTCCGCAATCCCAACTCGGTGACCGGCCGCTGCCTGGCGAATCCCGTGGCCTATCCTTCCCGCGGATCCCGTCGCGAGGCCCCGGTGGCGCGCGATGGCTGGTTCACCCTGCACGATGCGGCCATCAACAACCTGCGTACCTTGACGGTTCGGATCCCGTTGGGGCGTTTTGTCGTCGTCACCGGGGTCAGCGGCTCGGGAAAGAGCACTCTGGTGAAGGAGTGCCTGCTGCCCGCCGTTCAAGTCGCGGTGGACCGCAAGACCAAGGTGCGACAGCCCAAGAAGGGCATGCGCGTGACCGGCGTGGAGTCGATCCAAGCCGTGCACGAGGTGGACCAGTCCCCCATCGGCCGGACGCCACGGTCCACCCCGGCGACGTATGTGGGTTTCTTCGACCGAATCCGCGAGATTTTTGCGTCGACGCAAGAAGCCAAGATGCGCGGCTATTCCGCCAGCCGGTTCAGCTTCAACTCCGTTCAGGGACGCTGCCCCGCGTGTGACGGCGCGGGCTCCACCCGGCTGGAGATGAACTTCCTCCCCACCGCCGAGGTGCGATGCGAGACCTGTGGTGGGCGGCGCTTCAACCCGGAAACGCTCGACGTCCACTGGAACGGCAAGTCGATTGCCGACGTGCTCGATCTCAGCGTGGGGGAGGCCCTTGAATTCTTTTCCGCCCACACCTTGTTGCGCCGTCCACTGGA
>JANXMD010000215.1 GCA_025354845.1 Verrucomicrobiota bacterium
TGCCTGGGGCGTCATGGAAGGCGCGTTGCGCAACCTGGTGACCAAGAAGGTGCTGAACTGCATGTGCGGCGCGTTTTCGGACAAGTGGCTCGACGTCTCCAAGCGCTCAGGCAAGGCCGCCGAGGCTCTGCAGGTGCCCTGGGGATCGCCGATCCGCGCCGAGCAGATCGACGCCAAGCTGGCCACCGGTCAGTTCGACGCCATGACCCTGATCCACAACGAAACCAGCACCGGCACCATGAGCCCGCTGGCCGAGATTGCCGCCCTCAAGCAAAAGTATCCGGACGTGATGTTCATTGTGGATGCGGTGTCCTCGATGACCGCCTTGCCGCTGAATTTTGACGCGCTGGGCATTGATGTGCTGCTCGCCGGTACTCAAAAGGCGTTTGCGCTTCCCCCCGGATTGGCGGTTTTCACCTGCTCGCCTGCGGCCCTGGCCAAGGCGGCAACGGTGGCGGATCGCGGCTACTATTTTGACTTCGTGGAGTTCGAGAAGAACGCCAAGGAAAGCATGACCCCCAGCACGCCGAGCATTCCGCACGTGTACGCACTGGCGTCCAAGCTCGAGGAGTTCTTTGCCGAAGGCCTGGAGCAGCGCTACGCACGGCACCTCGCCACCAATCGTCAGACCCGCGACTGGGCGGCCAAGCACGGCTTCACCCTCTTCCCCGAGACGGGGTTTGAATCGATCACGCTGACCTGCGTGAGCAACGGCGCCAAGCCCGGTGGCCGCATCGTCGATGTGGCCAAGTTGCAAAAGCTGGCCAAAGAGCGCGGCTTCCTGATCGACGGTGGCTACGGCAAGATCAAGGGCACCACCTTCCGCATTTCCAACATGGGCGATGAGACGACGGAGACGATGTCGACCTTGTTCGCCGCCCTCGATGACGCAATGACCAAGCTCTGATCCGGTACCCGACCCGTGGGTCCGGCTCCCTGGGAATCCAACACGCATGCCCCATGGCCGATTTCGCCCTCAAACCTCTTGCTCCTGAAGAATTGGTGCGTCGCGCGGCGGCGGTCATACAGGCTGCCAAGTTTCCGATGCTGAGCACCATCGACGGCGATCAGCCCCGGGTGCGGCCCGTGTCGCCTGTTCGTACCGAGGGGTTCACGGTCTACATCGCCAACCTGCGGAGTTATGGGAAGACCGCCGAAATTGCGGCCAATCCCCGCATCGAACTGTGCTACCTGGACGAGAAGCACAACCAGGTGCGCATCACCGGCGTGGCCGAGGTGATCACCGATCGATCCACGCTGGAGGACATCTGGTCGACGAATCCCCTGCTGCGCCGCTATCTCGGATCACTCGACAACCCCAATCTCATTGTCTATCGCGCCCGACCCGAGCGGGTTCGCTACATGGAGGAATGGGCCATCGAGTACTACGAGGTCCCTCTCCGACTTCCTCCCAGCTGACTCGAGTCCGGCTTGAACGTGCCGGACTCGTCAGTCGTTTCCCCTACTTCACTTCCCAGCGTTCGCCGAAGAATCCGGCGGCCGCGATGCCACCCGGAGTCCGCGGGCCGGCGGGTTTGGAGACATCAATGATGGCCCAATCCGGCAGCTTGGGGGTCTGCCGCGCGTTGTTGAGGTAGTCGTACTCGCGGAAGGTGAACCCGCTGTTGAGCACGACGTAGCGCGTTGGGTTGAGCGGGTTTGGGAAGATCAGGACCGGCAGGTGGCTTCCCGCGTTGAACTGCCGCGTGCCGACTTGAATGCCGGAGGCCGTCCAGCGGATCGGAAGACGATCAGCAAGGCGCGCCAGCAGGCGGTTGCTCGACGGATCCCCCCACAGGACGAGGTTGTTCGCGGCGATATCGGCATCGCTGACTTCGGTGTCGTTCTTCTTCTTGGCGTCGCCGCGGTAGTGCCGGCGCCAGTGTTCCAGGGCGTGCTCGGATTCCTTGCGCACCCAGGCGCCGGTGTCGGCGTT
>JANXMD010000329.1 GCA_025354845.1 Verrucomicrobiota bacterium
TGCCCATGGCGTGCGCGAGCTCCATCTGAGTGTCCATCTCAACCCCAAGGCCCCGCGCGAAGAACTGCTCGCCAAGAAACGCAATTGGGAGGCCAAGGACATCCATGTTTACAGTTTCGGCGTGGCCGAGACGTCGCTCGACAAGGAGGAGAACCGGAAGTTGTTTGAGTGCGCGAAACTGCTCGGCATCCGGCAGATCGTCGTGGAGCCCCAGGATTTCAAGATCTGGGACAACCTGGAAGAGCTGGTCCGTGAATACGACATCCGGCTCGCGGTGCACAACCACGGCATCCGATCGCTGTACGGCAATCCTGCGGTAGTGCGCGCGGTGCTCAAGCATCGCGATCCGCGCATCGGGGTCTGTCTCGATGTGGGCTGGGTCACCGCTGCCGGATTCGATGCCGCTCGCGTGTTCTCTGAGTATGAGGGCCGGGTGTTCGACATCCATCTCAAGGACAAACGGGTCGAAAAGGTGAAGGAGGGCGAGGACGTCGCCGTGGACACGCTGATCGGCGAGGGAAATGCCAATCTCAAGGGACTCTTTCAAAAACTCGCCGCGGCGAAGTGGTCCGGAGTGCTGGCGCTGGAAACCGATAGCCCCATCTTCGCACGCGATCCGTCGGCTTTTGTGGATGGCGCTCTGCGCTGGATCCAGGAGCGAAACACCGTCGTCTCGAAAACTTCCCCATAACCAGAAGAGAAGTGCCCAACGCCGTCTTGCGGGTTTGTGCTTTCTCTTGTTCCTCCGTGGCGAATAGTTCGCGGACGATGCGCTCCGTTCTCTGGTTCCTGGTCGCCGCCACACTTGCGGTCTCCTGCTCGACCACGCCGCCCCGTCTCAAACGAGCACCGCAGCCCGGGGACGCCGACTACCCCACCGAGGCGCGCAGCGATCGTCATACCGAAAAGGTTGCCCTGGTGCGTTCAGGACACTACGAGCTCGCCATGATCGGCGACTCGATCACCCACAGCGTCGGCGAAATGCCGGGTTCCATTTACGATCCGCTGAAGGCGGTTTGGAATCGCTACTACGCACCGCGGAAGGCGATCAATCTCGGGTACAGCGGATACCGAACCGAAAACATCCTGTGGAATCTTCAGCACGGGGAACTCGACTTTCAGGAGTCGCCGAAGGTGGCCGTGATTCTGCTCGGGACAAACAACACCGATGACCGGAATTTCAAAACCGTCCACACCCCGGAACAGGTTCTCGACGGCACCCGGGCGATCGTGGAGCTCATCCGCCACCGGCACCCCACGACGAAAATTCTCATCCTCCGCATCTTTCCGCGTGGCGGAGACTGGCAGCCCGGATTCGCGGCGCGCGTGTTCCACGGAAGTGACCGATGCCTTGAAACCGTCCGCCAGGCCGGCCTGCTGACCCGAAATCTCGCCGATGGAAAGCAAGTCTTCTGGCTGGATGTAAACTCCGTCTTTCTGCGTCCCGACGGCAGCATCAACACCGACCTCATGCCCGATCTGCTGCATCCAAATCTCACCGGTGCCGATGCCTGGGCGCAGGCCATCGTGCCCACCATCGACCGCCTCCTCCGCGATTCGACCGCCTCCAAATGACGCGCCCAATTCACCAGGCAAGAACCCCGATTGCCGGGGGGAGGCCTCCAGAGTTAGCCTGACGCCTTGTCCGAATGGATCGCCGCCGTTCACCAATTCGAGCCCTCATCGCTGCGCTGTCGCTGCTAGACACCTCCGCATCGTTCGCCGAGTCGGCCCAGGACCTGTGGTCGCAGCGGATTCAGCCGTTGTTCGATCTGCATTGTGTGAAGTGCCACGGCCCGTTGGAGCAGAAGAGCGGACTCGGACTGGATCATCTCGAGGCGATTCTTCATGGCGGCGACGAAGGCCCAGTGGTGGTGCCCGGCGATCCTCACAAGAGCCGGCTTCATCTGTACCTGGCAGCCGACTCGGATCCGCACATGCCGCCGAAGAAGCAGCTTTCGGAAGCCGACCGGGCGTGGGTGGCCCGTTGGATCACCGCCTTACCGACCGCCGCTTCGTCGCCTCAGGTCAAACCGGTCGCCAACCGTTCGTTCGCCGGACCGGCTGAGGCCATCGACGGGCTCGTCGCCGAAGGTTGGTCGTCCCGTCAGCTGACGCCCGCCGCGCCGGCCGATCCGGTGAGCTGGTGTCGACGCGTGTACCTAGATCTTGCCGGTCGCATCCCGACCGCCAGCGAACAAAGTGAGTTCCTCGCTGCACCGGAAACCTCCCGACGCGAGGCCCTGGTGGATCGGCTCCTGGCAGCCCCGGGTTACGCAATCCACATGCGCGAATTGTGGGACGTGTTCCTGATGGGCCGGCCGAAGCGGGACGCCCATGAAGATCGTCGACGGCAGAACGGGTGGTGGACTTTCTTGGAGACTGCCTTTCGCGAGAACCGCCCCTGGAACGAGACGGTTCGGGCCCTGCTTGTCGCCCGCCCGGGCAGTGCCGAGGATAAGGGAGCGTCGTGGTTTTTGTACGAGCGCCGCAATGAACACCAGGCCATTGCCGAGGCCGTCGCACCCGTGATCTATGGCACGCGCATCGATTGCGCGCAGTGCCACGATCATCCGCTCACTCGCGAAATCAAACAGGGCCACTATTGGGGACTCGTGGCGGCATTCAATCGGAGCAAGAACATCGACGGCGGAAGCGATGTCTCCGAATCCGCGATCGGCGGCTTCATCAATTTCACCAATCTGAAAAAGGAGTCGCAGCCCGCACTACTCCAATTATTAAAC
>JANXMD010000373.1 GCA_025354845.1 Verrucomicrobiota bacterium
GGACATCGTGCAGGTGACGATGCAGGATCGCGTCAACAAGAACACCTTCTCCGAGGCGATTCTCACCGGCCTAGCGGATGCCTTTGACGAGATTGGCCGGAATCCCGAATACAAGGCGGTCATCCTGACCGGCTATGATTCGTATTTTTGCAGCGGTGGAACCCAGGAGGCGCTGATGTCGCTGCAGGAAAACCGCGATCGGAAATTCACCGACGTCAGCATCACCTATCAACTCGCCCTGCAGTGTCCGGTACCCGTGATTGCCGCCATGCAGGGCCACGGGATTGGAGGCGGGTTGGTCATGGGGATGTACGCGGACTTCGTGATCTTCAGCCGCGAAAGCGTTTACAGCACGAACTTCATGAAGTTCGGATTCACCCCGGGCATGGGGGGGACCTACATCGTTCCGCTGAAGCTGGGCACCGCGCTGGGAACAGAAATGCTGATGACCGCGGCCAATTACCGCGGCGCCGACCTCGAAAAGCGGGGTGTCTCCTGCCCCGTGGTGCCCCGGTCGGAAGTTCTGGAACATGCCTACCGACTTGCCGAATCCCTTGCTGAGAAGCCCCGCGTTTCCCTGGTGACCTTGAAGCAGCATCTCGTCGCGCCGATCCGCGCGGCGTTGCCCGACGTCATCGCGCGCGAAGTTGAAATGCATTCCAAAACGTTCCACCTACCCGAGGTGCGACAACGCATTGAGTCGCTGTTCGGGCGCTGAGTGAGCACCCGGCGCCGTCGCGCCGTCGGACTCAGTTGTGCGCGGCTGAGTTGCCCGGCAGCCGGACCGGTGCCTTCTTCATGCTCTGGATGAAGCGAGTGAGCTTGATCAACGCGATTCCCGCGACCAGCACTCCGATCATCGGCACATGAGGAATGTGCTCAATGAATGAAGTGAATTCATTGTGATGGCTGTCGTGGTAGGTCTGAACCACCCGTTGGTGGTGCTGATAAAAGTAGCCCCAGAGGAAGACGATCAGCGCGACTCCCAGCCCCACTGAAACCAGGCGAAGCAGGAACGCAGCGATGCGCGCTCCGTGGGTCAGGGTTCCTTTGAACTGGATGGCCCGGCTGGCCACGATCGGCATGATCACGTTGGAAAGATCCGAGATCTTCTGCATCAAGCCCGAAATCACCTGCAGGTTCGACCCCTTCCGGCGGGCGGCCGAATTCACATAGTACCGGCGGGTCTCCTTCACGTAATCGATCTGTGGATTCAGCACCCCAATGGTCTGGTCCACGGCCGCGAAAGTCCGCCCCATCTTGAGCAGACTCCAGTTCATGTCGAATTTGTACCGAAGCACGAGCGCATTGATCTCGGCCGAGGTCGCCGCGAGGGATTTCTCCTGGAAGGGGAGATTGGTGATGCCGCTGCGGCGCTGCGCCTCTTGAAGTGCCTTCACGACCTCCTTCTTCACCTCCGCCGTGTCCACGATGGGGATGCTCCCCGCAAAGAGCAGGAACATGTCCGCTGCCGTGGAAAGATTTCCCGAGGCCATGGCCCGAGTGTACTGGTCGTATCGCGACACGAAATCCTTGTCGAAGCTCCCGGTGTTGCCGAAGTCGATTAAGGCCAGCCGGTTCTTTCGGAGCAGGATGATGTTTCCCGGATGCAGATCCCCGTGAAACGAGTAGTCCTCAAACATCTGCCGCATGAGCGACTGCAAGAGCCGTCGCGCAATCTTCTTGGGGTCCAGTTGATTCTCATCAAGCCAGGCCGCGACGCGTTGCGGATCATTCCGGGACATCTTCACGTAATCACTCATGAAGACTGCCGGGAGAAATTCCGAGACCAGCAGCGTCTTGGTGGCGAACTTGGTGAAGACCTTTGGCACATAGATCTTATGCTCCTTGAGAAGCTTCCGCATCTTCTTCATCTCGCTCGCCTCATGCCGGTAGTCGAGCTCCTCCTCCATGAAGGTCTTGATTTCGTTCAGCATCTCCCCCCAGTGGAAATGCTTCGCGAAGCCGATGAACTCCAATCCCCGGAACACCAGCGACAAGAACCCGAAGTCGTATCGAAAAATCGCAGAGGCGTACGGACGCTGCACCTTGATCGCCACCCACACGCATTGCTCACGCAGGAACCCCTTGTGCACCTGGGAGAGCGAGGCAGCGGCAAAGGGCTTCTCCTCAAAGTGATCGAACACCTGGGAAATGCGGCACCCGAGGCTCTCCTCAATCATGCGGTGGGCCACCTCCGCGGGAAACGCAAACGCCTGATCCTGCAACTGCAGCAGTTCGTTGCAAAACTCGGGCGAAAACAGGTCGTTCCGCATCGAGAGCACCTGCCCGAGCTTGATCCACATGCCTCCCAGATCCTCGAACAGCTTGCGAATCCGGATCGCCATCTCGCGGGGATTTGATCGCCGTCGGATTCGGGCCCGGAGGGCGAAATGAATCAGCAGGAAAATGCTCCACCCGATTCCGAAGATGCGGAAGATCGAAGGCTTGTGCGCCGGGACCTC
>JANXMD010000395.1 GCA_025354845.1 Verrucomicrobiota bacterium
TGCCCATCGTGCTCTACAGCATTCCGGGCCGTTGCGGCATCGAGATCGGCGTGGACACCACCGCCCGCCTCGCCCGCGAGTGTTCCAACGTGATCGGCATGAAGGAGGCAGGCGGCGATGCGGATCGCGTCAGCCGCCTGCTGGCGGCGTGCGGACCCAAGTTCGTCGTGCTGAGCGGCGATGATTCCCTGACCCTTCCGTTCATGTCGGTGGGTGCCCGGGGTGTCATCAGCGTGGCCTCGAATGTGGTTCCGTCGCTGGTTAGCGGCATGGTGCGCAAGTACGCCGCCGGTGATGTGAAGGGCGCGCTGAAGGCCCATCAGCGGCTCTACCCGCTGTTCAAGAATCTCTTCGTTGAGACCAATCCGACACCTTGCAAGGCCGCGTTGTCGTTGCTCGGAATGATGACCGAAGAGGTGCGACTCCCGCTGGTGGCCCCGACGGCCGCCACCCGTAGTCTCATGGAGAAGACGTTGCCGGAGTTGGGTGTTTTAAAGGGTTGAAGGGTTGTTGATGACAAATGTAATCATTAATGGGTCGAAGGGCCGCATGGGACTCTCCCTGCTGGCCTGCGCAAAACAGATTCCGGGACTGTCCGTGGTGGCAGCCATTGACTCGGGGGACGATCTCCGTGCCGTGCTGCCGAAGGCGGACGTGGTGATCGATTTCAGCTTCCATACCGTGACCCCGGGAGTGGCTGCGATCTGTGCTGATCAGGGAAAGGCGCTGGTGATCGGCACCACGGGGCACTCCGATGAAGAGAAGTCGGAGATTCGCAACCACGCAAAACGGATCCCCATGGTCTGGGCGTCGAACTATTCGACGGGCGTTAACACGCTCTTCTGGTTGACCCGCAAGGCGGCGGAGATTCTCGGGCCATCCTTCGATCTCGAGGTGATCGAGATGCATCACCGTCTCAAGAAGGACGCCCCCAGCGGCACCGCCACCACGCTGCTCGAAATTCTGGGCAACGTGCGAAAGGTTCAACTGAGGGAGGCGCTGCGCCATGGACGCGAGGGCATCACCGGAGAGCGCACGTCGTCGGAAATCGGCATCCATGCAGTTCGTGGCGGCGACGTGGTGGGGGATCACACCGTGATTTTCGCGGCGACCGGTGAGCGCGTCGAACTGACCCACAAGGCCAGCAGCCGCGATACCTTTTCGCAGGGCGCCCTGCGGGCCTCGCAGTGGGTGATCGGCCGCCCGGCCGGTGTTTACGACATGCAGGATGTCCTCGGACTCAAAGCGTGACGTTTTGGGCTGCGACCGCGGTCCGTGGGTGATCGTCGCGCTCGGGGCCAATCTCGGGAACGCCGTCGGCACCCTCGTCGCGGCGGCCGATGCGCTCTCATCGCATGCTGCCGGTCCGTTGCTGCGCTCACCGCTGTACCAGACCACGCCGGTCGACTGTCCGCCGGGGTCGCCGCTGTTCGTGAATGCGGTCGTGGCGTTTCATCCGAGCGAGGGGCTGACGCCGGAATTGCTGCTGGACGCGGCTCAGGGGTTGGAACGTCAGGCGGGCCGCCGTCCCAAGGTCCTGGTGAATGAGGCGCGTCCTCTGGATGTGGATCTCATCGACTGGGGCGGGGAGGTTCGCGAAACGCCGCGATTGATTTTGCCGCATCCGCGCGCCCATCTGCGACGATTCGTCCTGGCGCCTTTGGCAGACCTTTTCCCGACCTATCACCTTCTGGGAATGGATCGCACTGTCGCCGAAGTCTTGAAGACCCTTCCCGAGGATCGGGCGTTTCGACGCCTCGGTGCCTCTCCCGGCCTGGAAAAACCTTGGCTTGTGGTGCGGCCGCAATAGGCTTGGGTAGTTGCGTTCATGAAAAAGTTCTCCGGACTCGCCTTGCTTGCCAGTATTCAGGTGGTGGTGGCCATTGCCGCCGTCGTCCTGGTTGGTGTGAACGTCTATCTGACCCGGAAGGTCACGGCGCAAACCCAGGCGATTGCCATGTTCCAGAGCAACAAGGCCGCGACCGACGTGCTGGTCGGCATGAGCATGGAATACTCGCGCTTGAATCCCTCGATTGATCCGCTCCTGATTCGTGTTGGCGTCAAGAAGCCTGCAACGTCGGTCACCCCGGCCCAGAAGACTGGCAAGTAACATGGACACCTATTCTGAAGATCAGGATTCGCGTCAGGAGTTGAAGGCTCTTCGCAGCGAACAAAGTGAACTGGCCAACGTGCTCTGGCTCGCACTCGCCGGCATGCTGATGCTGACCGCATGCATGAGCGTCTACCTGCTCCGTCAGAATTACCTGCTCCATCGACAATCGCTCCTGCAGCAGTCCGTGGCGGAGGAGTCGATTCAGCGAAACGAGCAGTTGATGGCCGTGGCAGCGGAGTTCCAGAAATATGGGGCCGCGCATCCCGATTACGCGAGCAACGTGCTCAGCCGGTTTGGCCTGAAGCCGATTGCCGCCAAGCCGGCCCACTGAACGTGAGTCGCGGTCCGGTTTGCGGACCTTGGCCCCGTTCATTCTGAGAAGCCGCTGGCTTCGCTTCCGACCGGACTGCTTGTTGGGGCCCTGTCATTCCCGCGACACCCGTCAATTTCTCGGCAGTGGGAGTCCCTGACCGCATTCAGCGCAGAAGCGCGCCCCGGGCGGATTGACATTCTGGCAGACCCTGCACTCCACGTGGGCCGCAAGATGGCGGCGGTGGATGACCAAGTTGCGGATGTACGGAATCCAGTTGAAGAGGTTGGCAAAAATGATGACCGAGTCCTTCGTCTTGAAAAGGGCGTAGCTCAGCATGCAGAAGGACCCCAGAAGGCTGAACCACCAGAACGACAGGGGGACCACCACCTGCTGGCGGTTTTCGGAGGCCCGCCACTGGATGATGAACCGCGTGAAGAACGCGAGGTTCCCGATCCAGCCGATGACCTTCCAGGTGCTCCACATGATGCCCAGGAAGCGGTCGCTCGGAAAAAAGATGTTGTGAAAGTCTTCCACGAAACCGTTGCCGGACGTTCACCCTGTTTTGCCCGCGGAGCAAGAAAGGACGGGGACGATATTGGGTGGGTATTCCACCGATGGATGGGCAGTTATCGGGCTCGCACCGCGTAGATTCGGTTCATCGTGGTGATGAAGAGAGTGTGATTGGCGGCGGTTACCGTGGAGTTGATGGGGGTTCCCACTTCCACATGCCCGAGGACTTCCGGCGTGGGCGCATCGCGGAAGACCCAGAATCCGCCGCGTCGCGTACCGACGTATACCTTGCCGTCTGCGACCAGTGCGGAAGCCCACATCTCGCCACCTAGATCCTGCCGCCACAGCACGGCGCCGGTCTTGATGTCGATGCAGTGCAGCGCGTACTGCGAATCAGTCACGTACGCCCGCCCGCCGCTCAACGCGGGCGTGGCCATGGTGTGCCGGCCGATGGCCGTGCTCCAGGCGGCGACGGGCGCCGGATCGCCGGTTGGGCTGTGCATCGAAAAGCACTTCAACCACGACTGGTTTTTGCCCCAGAACCAGTCCCCGCCGCCGGCCACAAAAATGCGACCCTCCTGCAACACCGGCATCCCATAGACATTGCTGGGGCCCTCGCGGCGGTTGGACAGGAAGGCGTGGATGTCTCCCGCTGGATGGTCTCCATCGAACTCGACCTGCCAGCGCTTCCGCAGCGTCGCCACCTCGCCGTCGGCCGGCTGTCGGGACAACGGCTCGAATCCGTAGAGGAATCCATTGCCGGCGGCGAAGACCAGCGTGTTGTGTCCCCCAACGTTTCCGAGAGCCGGCGAGGACCAGGTGCAATGGAAGACGTTGGGGGCAATTCCCTCGCGTTCGCGGGCCACCAGGCGTCCGGTGCGTTTGTTCAGGACCACCAGACTGGGCGCATCCGGCGTGCGAATCACTCGATGCGTGTTGTCCACGCCAGTGCTGGTGTTGAGATAGAGGAAGTCGCCGTCGATCAGGATGGAGGCATGCGCGCCGTCATGGGACCAGATCCCGGCCTCGCGGGTCAGGTCGTAGACCCACAACATGTCCGCGTCCAGAGGCCCCAGCGCCGAGGCGGACTGGGTCCCATCCGGGTTGCGCGGCTGCAGATAGGTGCCCTCGTCGCGGAACGGTCCGTCATTTCCGTTCGCCATGCCACGGGCGTCCAGGCAAACCACCTCTCCGCGGTTGTTGACCAGGTACACGTGATGCCCCTCGACCGTGACCGGCGACGACAGACCGGTTTTCGGCCAGTCGTAGTAGGGGTCGAGCTCCCGCTTGGGAGCCGCGTGCTGCCAGAGCAGGTGTCCGTCCCGTTCGTCGAGGCACAACAGGACCCCGCGGTCCCCGGCACGATGTGGATCCCGCGGATGTTCGTTGTTCGTGCCGATGTACACCCGGCCCCCGGCGACGATCGGCGAGGAGTAGGTTTCCGTTCCCAACTCCGCACTCCAAGCGAGGTTGAGGCCGTTGGTCGGATTGAACGTGGTGGGGAGTCCGCGCTCCGGTGAGACCAGGTTCCGATCCCAGGCGTGGCCCCACTGGGGTTGGTCGGCGCCAAGCGCGTATCCCGACGGGATCATCAACCCGAGGCCAAGCGCAGCGACCAGGCGGCGTGCTGGTTGACGAAGTGGAAGGTGGAACATGGGCACCAAGGACGCCATAGTTCCGAGTGGGATTCAGCCACAAATGCAACCACAACCCCGGACCGGGTTCCTGCAAATTTCGTGGAGACCCTGCCGGCGCTGGCCCTACCTTGAGGGCGAACAGGATCCTATGAATTCCACCCCCACGTTTGGAACGCAGCCTCAGGTCAACGAGCACGTCGCCCGCTTTGTCCAGGATGCAGTCGCCCTCACCGAGCCCGACCGGGTGTTTTGGTGTGATGGTTCGGAAGCGGAGCGCGACCATCTGCGCGCCTTGGCCGTGCAGGAGGGGGTGCTGATCCCGCTGAACCAGGAAAAGCTTCCCGGCTGCTACTACCACCGGTCGAATCCCAACGATGTGGCCCGAGTGGAGCAGTGCACCTACATCTGCACCGAGACCGAGGAAGAGGCGGGGCCGACCAACAACTGGGCCGATCCCGATGCGATGCGGTCGCGTCTGCGGGAGCTGGCCCGGGGCGGCATGCGTGGCCGAACGATGTATGTCGTGCCCTATCTCATGGGGCCGCAGGGATCGCCGCTGTCGAAAGTTGGCTACGAGCTCACGGATTCGGTCTACGTGGTGCTCAACATGCAGATCATGACCCGCATGGGAGACGTGGCGCGGCGGGAGCTCGGGGAGCGGGCTGATTTCAACCGTGGATTGCACTGCCTGCTCGATCTCGATCCGGCCAAGCGCCTGATCTGTCACTTTCCGCAGAACGACGAAATCCTTTCGGTTGGGTCCGGATACGGCGGAAACGTGCTGCTTGGGAAGAAGTGCTTGGCCCTGCGCATTGGATCCTGGCTGGGCCGGAAGAAGGGCTGGCTGGCGGAGCACATGCTCATCCTCTGCGTCGAGGCTCCGAACGGCGAGCGCACCTACGTGGCCGCGGCCTTTCCCAGCGCCTGCGGCAAGACGAACTTCGCCATGCTCGTACCGCCGGCCCGATTCCAGGGATGGAAAATTTGGACGGTCGGCGATGACATTGCGTGGATGTCGCCTGGGGCCGACGGACGCCTCTGGGCCATCAATCCGGAGTTCGGATATTTCGGCGTGGCGCCGGGCACCAATGCGAAGACGAATCCCAACGCGATGGCCACGCTGGGGAGCGACACGATTTTCACCAACGTCGCGTTGAAACCCGACGGCACGGTGTGGTGGGAGGGGCACGATGATCCGCCGCCCGCGGAATGCCTGGATTGGCAGG
>JANXMD010000421.1 GCA_025354845.1 Verrucomicrobiota bacterium
GTCTGTTCCAAGTGATCCGCGAAACCCATGGCCTCACCTACAATATCCAGAGCAACCTCACCTTCTGGGACGATTGCGGGGACTGCGTGATTTCGGCCGGGCTCGACGAAAAACAGGTACGTCGCACGTTATCCTTGGTGCTCAAGGAGCTGGCCCGACTCCGCGATCGAGCCCCGGCCGCGGCCGAGCTGCGGCGGGCCCGGGACTTCGTCATCGGACAGATGCAGCTGAATCTGGAAGGCACCGAGAATCAGATGATGACGCTCGGCGAGTTGTGGCTGGGGTACGGACGTCTGACGCCGCCGGCGGAATCTTGCGACCGACTGGCCGCCGTCACCGCGGCGCAGATTCGCGCCGCGGCCCAGGCGTTCTTCCGGCCGGAAAACCTGACCCTCGCCAGCGTCAGCCCCGGCCCGAAACCGGTGGCATTGCTTCCTCTCCTCGCGCGGACCTGACTCGGGGTGCCTCAGTTGCGCACTCGATAGAAACGCCGGGCCGCATTGGATCCCGTCCCCGGTGCCGGATCCACGAACTCCAGCGTTCCACCGCTGACTCCATTGGTCAGCAACAGGGTCCAATCGATCAGATTCGTGGACACTTCCAAACGGGCCGTACCCACAACGTTGCCGGCCCGCAGATGAAACGCGCCATCGGGCCGGAACTCGAACACCTGCAACACCGGCGGCGTGATCACCGTGGGTTGGACAGTGAGGGTCATCGAGGCCGGCGCGGAATCCTTGAATCCGTCACTGGCAGTGACGCGAAAGGAATCCGTGCCTGAGAAGGACGGATCCGGCATGTAGGAAAACGCACCCGTTCCCGTCGCGGGACCCGACAGGACGCCGTGTTGAGTGGGTGTGGTCACCGCAAAGGTGAGGGCATCCCCTTCGGCATCGGAAACAACGCCGTCCGCCACCAGCGCACCGGTAAGTCGACCCCCTTGATCCACGAGATACACATGATCCACGAGGGCGGGCGCCTGATCCGCTACCGAGCACAGCGTGGAAAACGTGCGAGTCCGGAGGGTGAGCGACCAGCATTGGAGGGTACCGAAGTCATTCAGGTACACGTCGGTGGCTCGCAGCTTCCAGGTTCCGTTGGCCGGCTTGCCTCGAAAGGTGTCGAGCGGATCTTCGGGTTGGAAGGCACCCAGAAAGGGCGCGAATCCATCGGAAATGGCGAACGTTGCCGCGTCGCTAAACACGGTGAACTGGCCCGAGCGGCAGTCCCCCGCCCCCATGTCGGGAAAATCGTCCCCTTCATTGTCGGACAAGCGAATCTCGGTGCCGTCCGGGTGCTGCAGGAAGAGTCGCACGTCGCCGATCGTCGTGTGGCTGATGCGAACGGACGCCGTGACGGACTCAAGAACCGGGTTACCCGAAAGCGAGACCGCAAGCGACGAGATGCCGGTCCCAAGGTCCGGAATGGCGACCGGGGTGTCCGTCGCGACAACGGTATTGGTGACCACCGGATTGAACTGGCGAAGACCAATCCGCTGGGAGAAGTGGTTGGTGATCCGCTTTCCCGCGGCCTCCAGGACGATTGAGAACTCCACCATCGAATCACATGGAAGGGTCCGGTCCAGTTTGACCTGGAACGGCTGCGTCGAGAGCGCGGAACCCTGCGGAACCAAGTCCGGCCAGGACGCGTTGCCCCGGACAATCGCCACGCCGGGCGTTGCCGAGGACAAGATTCCAGTAACCCCGTGCAACAGCTGATTACCCTGGTTCCCCAGCCAGACGCCTTCGTCCATGGTTTCGCCGGGATCGGGAACACCATTCCCGTTGGCCGGAGACCCCGCCGATTCCGCTACCTGGTTGGTGATCACCGTCACCGGATCGAGCGGAGTGCCGAGGAAATCGATGCGAACCGATCGCACGTAACCGGTCTCCTTGGGGACGATGTCGGCGATTTTCACCTTCCAGGTTCCGGTGGACGCCTCACCCCAATGACGTCGCGAAAGGAAGGTCCAGTTGGGCCAACCGCCATTGGTATCGGGATGCTTTTCCGCGAGCCGGCTGACCATCCCGCTCGGTGAAATGAGGGAAACGGTCATTTGTCCGCGGCTGGTGTGGACCGCATCGAGCGTCACCAGGACATGTTCGATCCGGACGCCGGCGCCATCGAAGGTCAGCGTCTGGGTCACTCCGTTGGTGGAGCCATCGGGAATAGCCGCCTGCAGTCCCTTGACCTCGCGGAATACCTGGATGGCGGGCGGAAGGTTGGTCCATGACGCCGCGAGCCTTACCGCCGCCCCGGCCTGGACCAAGCCCGCCCCGAAGGCATGATTGAAGGCGAATCCGGCTGAATTGGTGCTCCAGTCGGCATCGTTCGGCACCACCTTTTTGGCGGTTCGAATCAGGATTTCCTGAACGTCACGCCAGCCGAGATTCGTATTCGCCTGCAGCATCAGCGCCACGACGCCCGATACCAGCGGCGCCGAGGCGGAGGTGCCGCTGAAGTACACCGTGTAGTCCTTGTTAAAGAGGTCGAACGACGTGGCCGCCGTGTTGTAACCGTTGGTGCCGACACGATCGGTTGCGATCAGCGCACGATGCCGGGCATCAATCTCTCCTCCGAATGCACCGACCAGCACCGAGGCTCCAGGAGTGCTGTAGGTCGCGGTGGATCCATCCTGACGCAGCGCGGCGATGGGCAGGATGTACGGGCTGGTCTTGAGCGTGTTGTAGTTCACGTTGTCGCCCTCATCGCCATTGTTGCCCGCGCTGAAGATGTAGATCACCCCGCGTCCACCCCGTCCGGCTCGGATGCCATCCTTCACCCCCT
>JANXMD010000436.1 GCA_025354845.1 Verrucomicrobiota bacterium
TGCGCCATCGGCGACAGCGTCCCCGGCCTGTGGACAGCCGCCGGCACTCTCGAGGCTACCGTTCTGGTGATGCAACTCTATGGCGAGGGCGCCATTCAGGAAATTGCCGAGCGTGGCCTTCAGGCTGCCACGCATGCGCTGACTGCCGATCCACTGAGTGGCGACGCCCGGTTGCTGTCGGCGCGACTTCATCGGCGCATTGCCGAAGACATCAGCCTTCACGGAGGCGATGCCACCGAGCATCTGAACCGGGCACTCGCCGATGCCAGGATCGTCGTCGACGGTCGAAGTGCTTCGCCGGTGGAGCGACTGGAGCTCGTTCGCGTGCACCTACAATACGGCGAATCCGTTCTCGAGCGGGGCAAGGATCCAACCCCGCATCTCAAGGCTGCCGCAGAGCTCCTGGATCAATTCACCGAAGCCGAACGGGACTATGAGACGCTTATCCAGGCCGGTTTGATTGCCCATACATGGGCCGACTTCCAGGACCAAGTAGGGGAACATTCCGCAACACAACGCACGCGCGCAATCGCCGCGTATGAGGCAGCAACCATCGCGGACGCCAATCAGGTCCCGGCGTGGATCAACCTGGGAACTTGCCTCCTTGCGGATGCCAAGCGGACCGGAGTGTCGGACCCGGATGGGCAACTCCAGAAGGCAAGGCGAGCCTTAGATCGGGCACGTACACTCGATCCCAAGCACATCGTCCCCTATCTGTTCAGCGGACATGTGTTCGCGGAGATGGCTGAGCGAATCAAACGTCGCGGCGGGGATCCACGACCCGACATGGAACGCGCCCTGCAATTCTATTTGGCCGGTGCGGACGCCAAACGCGACCAACCGCAGTTGCATAACGCCGCCGGATTCGAGCGACTGCAACTGGCGGCCGAGGCTTGGGATCGCGGTGGAGGTCCATGGATATTGCTAAATTCCGCCCGCAGGGATTTTACCAATGCGAGCCAGGTGGCTCCGGAGCAAGGATGGGCGTATATGAACCTTTGCGAATCGTGGACTGCTGAAGCGTCCTATCGCAGCCAGGAGGGCGAGGATCCAACCCCGTCAGTGCAGAAAGCCGTCACCGAGGGGACAAAGGCGGTCAAGCGAATGGGTGACGATGCAACAGCCTGGTCGGACATTGCCGAGGCACATCTCGTGCTTGCCGATTTTCACGCAACCCAGAGTCGCGACCCTTCGAGCTCGATCCTCCAGGCCATGTCAGCAGTCACCAATGCGTGGCAGAAAAACAAGGCGGAGCCCGCTGCAGCCAGGGCCATGGCCAATGCGCTGGCGCTTCGGGCCCGGTGGGACGCCAGCCAAGGACGAGATGGGGCGGGTGCATTCGAGCGGGCCGTGGCGGCGTTCGATCGAGCCGTCGCGATGGCTCCGAATGATCAGCTTTCCCAGGTCGCCCTTGGAAGATGCGTTCGCGAATGGGCTCAATTCCTTCGCACCCAAACCCAGAATCCCACCCCTGCCCTCACTCGGGCGGCCCAAATTGCAGACTCCCTCCTCCAGGCGCGCCCCGAGTGGGCCGAAGCGCTGGTCCTCCGTGGGTCACTTTGGCTGGAGACGGCGGCGGTCGAGCCGAACCCAGAGACACGACGTCAAATTGGGCTGCGTGCCTGGCAGCTCATCAGCAAAGCCCTAGCGATCAATACTCACCTCGAGACCCGGTGGCGAGCCTCCGCTGTAGCCGCCAAGGCGCTGGCAGATGGGGGCCCTCTCCAATAACGACCGCATCCAGGCGGACGTCCCTGTCCCAATCGCTAGGTGTTGACGCGGATCGTACCACTGCCCCCTTCCGAGGGCGCGCCAAGCACCACGAGAGAGTAGTCCAGATTTTTCGCCGCGGAGTCTCCCACGATGTAGCTAACTCCGGCATTGCCCGCGGGAACCGGAAAAGGATTCGTGGCCGGGGCCGGTGAGAAAAAGGAAGGACTGACCGGGGTGATTGAAACGCGACAACCCGAGGCGGATTTGAAATGGATCGTGTCGTGCTGCTTGACCTTGAGTCCACTCGGCGAGAACGAGCCGTCGGAGTTGCAGGTTATCGTATAGGTGGCCATCGTGCTTGGAGAGTTATGGAGGAATTGAGGACCGGGAACTGACGATGCGACGAGTCGGGTGACGTTTGCTATCTTTGGACGCACCATCATGGGAAAGACCGTTTAACGGAGGGATGATCGTGCGTTAGGCGGCGATTTGATTGCATCAGATTCTTGGGACGTGTCAATCAGGATGCGCCCTCGGATCAATCGTCCGCAGTGGCGTGACAACTCTCGACATTCGACCCGATCGACTCACTGTCGAATCCACACGAAGCTTGCGCACTGAACGGGAACTCGGCTCCCGCTTCCCAGTCTCGACGTGGAGTTCGCCGTCCGGTTCTGTACTCTTTTCGACAGGTGAAAAAAGTTCCAGTCATCCTCCGAGTAAAATCAAATCGAACGTTGAAGGAGTCCGCCAAAGCGGTCCTTCACCGGGCAGTCGCTGGGCGCGCTGCCACTAGCGGCGGGTCATCGAGTGAAAATCCGTCTTTAGTTCAAGCGGAGGCGTCGATCGCCTCGCTGCACCGAAGATTGGACATCGAGCGTATGCCCGCCTATCCGGGGATGTCGCTGGATCACACCTATGCTGCGGTCCCGGAGCGCTTAGCCCATGCGCATAAGCACCAGGACGTCGAGGAGATCGTGGACTCGTCGGAGCACTTCACGGTTCGGGCGAACCTCCATATTGATGACACCCAGTCACCGCCCCATCGGGCTGGCGACGCCGAGGTTTTTGTGGAAATGCGACTTCATCCGTTTGTCAATTGCATGGTGGAGCCAGCCGTTGGGACGGCCAGGGATGTCGCGGTACGACTCGACGTCGCCAAGCTAAAGTCCCTGAACTTGACCGGCAACGGAGTGGCGATCGCCATTTTGGACACCGGAATCAACCTGCTCGGGCTGACCAAGAGTCTCGGCCATCGACCGCGGTTCGATCCGCAGTCGTGCTGGAATCCGCACCACGATTCCCGTGAACCCGGCACCTGGCGGGTTGGTCATGGAACGATGTGTGCGTTTGACGCGCTCATCGCCGCGCCTGAAGCGACGTTAGTAGATTTTCCGTTTATGGAGGTCGAGTCCGCATCGGCTGACGGAATGATGTTCCCCTATGTGAGCAGCGCGATGATGGCCTACGGGGCTCTGCTGGCCAGCAGGGCCCATGGCCCCTTGAAACAATACCGCGCATTGGTCACATCGAACAGCTGGGGCATCTACCATCCTGACGATGACTATCCTGCCGGCCATCCGGGGCGTTTCAGTGACAACCCGAATCATCCGTTCAACGCTCAACTCGCCGCCGCGACTCGGGCTGGCATCGATATTCTATTTTCCGCAGGCAATTGCGGGAAGGGTTGTCCAAGCCCCAATTGCCGGAACAGTAACGGTGCGGCCATCATGGGCTGCGCTGGCATCCTGGAACTCCTGACCGTCGCCGGTTGCGACATCCATGGCGTGCGTGCCGGTTTTTCCAGCCAGGGACCAGCGATCCCTGGCATGGCGCCGCAGAAGCCCGACCTGACGGCCTACACGCACTTCCTCGGGTCGGCGCTCACTCCGGACTCCAAACCGGACACCGGCACCTCGGCAGCCTGTCCCGTGGCCGCCGGATGCGTGGCTGCCATCCGATCCTCCCCCAAGGCAAGCCCCGAGGCCCTGCCTCCCGCAAAGCTCTTTGACATCCTTCGGGATACCGCGGCACAACCTCCTGGCAGGTCCGCAAGCGGGTGGGATGGCGACTTTGGTTCGGGAATTATCTCCCCGCTAGCTGCAGCCACCCGATTGAAACTATGAGCACCGCGAAGCAGTCCAAAGCGCCGGTCGAACCGGCTCCCGCAAAGCCCGACCCTTCCACGTTTGTGCCGATGACGTTCACGGCCAAGTCCGACGACCCAACTCTCGCCGAAGCCGCAGAGGCGCTCGGGGTCAAGGTGGCGGATTGCGATCCCGACTTCGGGGTCGTTGTCGTCGATCCCAGCAAGCGACTTTTCTCGGTGATGTCCCGCAGTTGCAATACCAAGAATCCCGACGGAACGCCCTTCAACGGACCATGGTCTGACCCGCGAATCCACGCCTACTGAGTCGGACCTTCCCGACCGAGTTGTGCGACGTACGATACCCCTGTGACGGAATCCACCCGAAGCTAGGTTCTGGCTCCGGATTCGGTTTGACTGCACCGCCATTCGGTGGAGCCATCAACCTACGACCCCGATAAAGGCATGCACACATCCCTCGCAGTCCGGCGCCCCACTCATCGATTCCATTTTGGGTTCACCTTGATCGAGCTCCTGGTGGTCATTGCGATCATCGCGATTCTGGCGGGCCTGCTGCTCCCCGCGCTGGCGAAGGCCAAGGAAAAAGCGGTCCGCGCCCAGTGCCAGAACAACGTGAAGCAGATCGCCCTGGGCATGCACATGTACCTGGTCGACTTCTCCGATAACCTTCCCGAACCCAACTGGAATTCACCGTGGATTAAAAAGGGTTGGCTTTATGACGGTGCCCTTGGGACGCCGCCGGATATTTCCCGCGCCCCCTGGGGGACCAATCTCGCCGCGGCCTACGCCACCGGCCTGCTTTACGGGTACATCGGAAGCCCGGCGATCTACCGTTGCCCCATGGACAAGACCAACACCGTCAGCTGGCGCGGACGCTCGCAGAAAATGTCGAGCTACCTGATGAATGGGGCGGTCTGCGGATTCGGTACCGTCTCCCCGGCCGCGTACAAGGTGAGCGCCTTCCAACCCGATAGCATTTTCTACTGGCAGGCGCTCGAGACGAACCCAGGCGACTTCAACGACGGCTCCAGCAGCCCGGCGGAAGGCATCACCAAGCTCCATTCGCTGGGCACCACGGTGGGGGTGGCGGACGGACATATCGAGTACCTCAAGACCAAGACGTTTTATCTCGAAGGCAACAATCCGCAAAAGAACCGGCTCTGGTGCAGTCCGGCGTCGTCCACCGGACGCTGAAACCTGGCTCCATGCTCTCGTCTCCGATGACTCCTCGTCCCCTCTCGCTGGCACTTGCGGCAATCGTCGTGATCGGCTTGTCCGGCTGCGGCAAACCCGATCCCGTGGCGGAAATGGAAAAGGCCGCGGTCACCCTGGAAAAGACGGCGCCCTCGGCGCCCGCCACGGCTGCCACCGCGGAACCGGCTCCGGTTCCCGCCCGCGAGGTGAAGCAAGCCATCACCGACTTCAAGGCGGGAAAACTCGAAGACGCCGTGACGCGGATGCAGATGCTGCGCGCGCAGCCCACCATGTCGCCTGATCAGCGAATGGCCCTGCAGGACAGTCTCGGGGCGATGATGACCGAGATCTACAGCATGGCCGAAAAAGGCGATCCCCGAGCGATTGCCGCGGTGGCCCAGTACGAGAAGATGCAGACCGCACACTGAGCCGGCGCGTACCGGCCGGGCAGCATTAAACACGGCTTCGTGATTAGTTTAGCCCGAGGATCCCGGAAACAATGGCCGGGATGAGATTCCGCTCCCCGGCGTGACCCACGGTGAAGGTGACGATCACCCAGCGGTGCCCATCGGCCAGCTCGATCAGCGCGGCGTCGTGACGGGTCTCGCTGGTCAGGCCGCACTTGGACCAGAGTTTCATTCCCGGTTTCAACGCAATGCCGCTGTAACCGTGCGCCTGGTCCTCAGGATCCTTCGTCGCCCCGGTGAAGTCGCGCGACATCAGCTCGAGCATCTGGCGTGACCGCGCATGCGATACCATCCGTCCGAGCGCAATCTCGGCGACGATCCTGGCAGTGGCTTCAGTCGTGAGCTCATTGCGGCGCGGCTCAAACGCGCGGATCGCCTGAGTCTCACGTCCGTACGGTCCCTCGCACCACGGCTTCTTGCTCGCGTTCACCGATGCCGGATAGCCAAGTGCCGCGATCCAACGGTTCACCGCATTCCGACGCTCCCACCACACCTTCAATTCCGGTTCCGACAATTCCGGCCCACTGGTTGTGCCGGTGAGCACGTCGATCACGTAATGGGTCGCCTCGTTGTACGATTCCACGATCATGTCGCGCATGGCACGGCGCAGCTCGGGAGTGTCCGCAATTCTGGCGTCCTCCATCCAACGATGTGCAGCGGCGAGAAAGAACAGCTTAATGACACTGGCCGGATAGAGGGTCTCCTGGCCGCGGTACGACGCAAACTCTGGAATCGATGAACGGCCGAGGTCCACCACAGTCACGGCAAGTTCATTGGCGGCCAGCGCGGGCTTCCAGCCCCGTGCCACGGTCGCTGAGACCACCTGATCTAATCGATGCTGGAGCGCTGGCGAATGCACCCCATTCGTCAGACCCGCAAGCGACTCAGACGCTCGCGAGGCGCAAATCCCAAACATGACGGCTCCCCAGGCGCATGCGACCCGAAGGAGTGCCGGAGTCATAAAATCGACGCAGCGGCTCAATTCGCCACGGTAGTCCGATCGGCGAGCCACTGGATGTCGCGATTGTTTGGCTGCGCCACGTTCAGACCGAGGTTGTTGTTGTAGTGCACCGGCGCCTTGGTCCGGGGATCCACCCACTTGCGAATCTCTGCGTGACCGTCGGCAAACGAGATGCCCGCCGCGCCGTTGTGATAGCTCGCTGGGAAATCAATCATCCGTGCCGCTCCCGGGCTCTCCACCATCATGTTCGCATACCCGCCCGCGTTGATGCCGTCGGGATGCTCGTCGAGCAGCACGTAGACATTCGCGGCGCCGGCGCCGGCCAGATCGCTGTCTTTGATGAAGACCTTGTACTTCTTTTGCGCCTCATTGTAGCTGCTGGGTTGGAGCCATCCTCCCGGGCCGCCAATCGCCTGGCTCATGCTCATCGAACGAACGCGCGGAAAGCGGACGCCTTTGATGGTAACGGAGCTGAGATCGGCCGGGCACTTGTAGGCTCCGGCGCTTGGCATGTAGGGGGCAAAGGCCGCCTTGGTTCGATCCAGAAGCTGAAGCTGATTGGTGTTGTCGGAATTCGCTGGGCTGAAATCGAGCCATCCCTGCACCCAGGAATAGGGCTCCGTTCCACTGTTGCCCGGTTTCACGAGGTAGTCCCGGTTGTCGCTCGGGTACATGTGGAACGCCAGTTGAAG
>JANXMD010000438.1 GCA_025354845.1 Verrucomicrobiota bacterium
GGAGGGTTCGGGAACGGCAATCGCGCCGCCGAGGATCATATTGACCGCACCCAGGTTGCCAGTGTAGGCAGCGAACCCGGAATCAAACGGATTGGCGGACGAAACGGAACCCGGATTATAGGTTCCCGACAGGGAAAGCACTCCGGGCGCTTCGGTGCCGGTTCCACTGATGTTCGCGTTGTAAGTTCCAGAGGTGCCGTAAACGGTCAGCGCGTAATTGTGTCCAGCCGTCAACCCAACCGGAGAGAAGCTCAGGCTCAGATCTCGATTGGCAAAGACGTAGTTGAAGCTAAATCCGGAGACCTGCGGGGACGCAACAGTTCCCGGGGTCAAGCCGATGCTGATCGACTCCAGAGGGGTCGCAACACCCTGCTCCCAAACTCTCACCTGAACGGTCGCGGTCGTGAAACCAGTGTACTGGAACACACCGACATCGGTGATCGACGCATCTGCCGACGGAGTGAACGCAACGCCGATGGTGTTGTTGCTGGCAGAACCACCACCCCAGCCGGTTTCGATGTAAACCTGTGCCATGGCAGGAGCAGCGATCAGGCTGAGACCAGCCGCCGACATCAAAATTGATTTCAAGTTCATAGAATATTCTTCCGAAGGATAATTTGTGCGCCCGTCCCGTCTAAGTTGACCCTGTTGTACCCGGAAGCCATTTTCGACTCAACCCTAACTCAGATAGGGTTTCACCTTATTCTGAAACGTCGGGAGGATTCGGGCCTACGTATTTCGACACAAAGCTTGCTGACACCTGAGGTTAGCCGATTCTTCCGCCCCCGAGGCAAGAAGAATCTGTGAATCCGACCGGTCTCAATCCCGAACAAAAGGCAGCCGTTGTCACCCATTCCGGCCCGGTCCTGATCCTCGCCGGAGCCGGCACGGGCAAGACCCGGGTGATCACTCACCGCATTGCCTCAATGGTCCAACGGGGGATTCCACCGGGGCAAATCCTCGCCGTCACCTTCACAAACAAGGCGGCCAAGGAGATGCAAAGCCGTGTCCGGGAACTTCTTCCAAAGCAAAAGACCCACCGGAACTCCGACGAACCCAAAACGGAGGCCCCAGCCAAGCCCACCATTTGCACCTTCCATTCACTCTGCGTCCGCATCCTGAGAGTGCATATTGAAAAATTGGGCTATAAGCGCAATTTTGTCATCTTTGACGAATCCGACCAATTGGGGGCGGTCCGAAAGATTCTTTCCGCGATCTCAGGAAAGGGTCCGAATTCGGATCCCGCGGCGATTCTGGCCATGCTGAGTCAGTTCCGGAATGGCGGGTCGAGGGCAATGGCCTACCAGGATCCCAGTGTCCGGGCGTTGGCGGAACATGTGGCGGCGCGGTACGAATCCGCCCTGCGGGCCTGCAATGCCGTGGATTTCGACGACCTCATTCTCCTTACCCTGCGCCTGTTTCGCGAACACGCCGATGCACTTGAGGCGTGCCGTCAGCGGTTCCAGTATGTCATGGTGGACGAGTATCAGGACACCAACGCGGCGCAGTTTGAGTTGGTCAACCGGCTCACTGAGGCGTCGCGAAACCTTTGCGTCGTGGGGGACGACGATCAATCCATCTACGGCTGGCGCGGCGCGGAAATTGCGAACCTTCTCGATCTCGAAAAGCACTTCCCCGAGGTCAAGGTCATCAAGCTGGAGCAAAACTACCGCTCGACCAACGTCATCTTGCGTGCCGCCAACAAGGTGATCGCCAACAATGCCCGACGACGCGGCAAGCAGCTCTGGTCGGCCAAAGGCGAGGGCTCGAAAATCCAGCTGCAATGCTTCACCACGGACGAAGAGGAGGCCCGGGTGGTGGTCGAGAACATCGAATACGACCGCATCGCCCGACGGACGCCGTGGAGCCAACAGGCAATCCTGTTCCGAACCAACCTGCAATCCCGCCCCATTGAAACGGCGCTTCGCAAGGGCAAGGTTCGCTACCGGCTCATCGGTGGGCAGAGCTTCTTTGACCGTCGAGAAATCCGGGACTTTTTCGCGTACCTTCGCACGTTCATCAATCCGCACGACGACGTGAGTCTGCTGCGGATCGCGAACACGCCGGCGCGCGGCTTAAGCGACGTGACCATGGAGCGCCTCCTCGGCGCCAGCCAGGAAAGGCAGTGCAGCGTCTTCGCTGTGATGCGCCACACCGATGTTCAGGGGGGAATGCAGGCCCGCACCAGCGAGGCGGTTCGCGCCTTCTTGCGCTTCATTGACGAGACGCGTCAACCACTGGAGGCCCCGGGGGCGTTCCAACTCGCGTCGTGGGCTGAAGCCTGGCTAAACACTACCGGCTACATCGCGGAGCTCACACGTCAGGAGAAGAACCTCGAGGCCGCCGAAGCCCGGGTTCGCAACCTCCGTGAGGTCATGACCAGTCTCGACGCCGAGCTCGAGGATGCACGCGGTGGGACACCGATGGAACGGCTCTCGGAATTTCTCGAAAGGGTGACCCTCGATAACGACCGGGAGGAGGAGGACGAAACGACCGATGGCGTCACGCTCATCACCATGCACGCGGCCAAGGGACTCGAGTTTCCGCACGTGCAGATCGTGGGGCTTGAAGATGGCCTGCTGCCGCATCAGCGCTCCAAGTTGGAGGGTACCATGGACGAGGAACGGCGACTCTTCTACGTGGGTATCACCCGCGCGCAGGAGACGCTGCGG
>JANXMD010000487.1 GCA_025354845.1 Verrucomicrobiota bacterium
CCATGCCGCATCCGGTGTCGATCAAGGACACCACGGCGTACTTCCCGGGAACCCCCAGCGCGCCGGGTCGCTTCAGATTTGCATCCATCAATATCGACTCGGTGCTGATGGTTAGGGTGCCGCCGCGTGGCATGGCGTCGCGTGCGTTGGTTACGATGTTGATGATGACCTGCTCAATCATCGTGGGATCGGCATCGACCGGCGGAACGGCACCCCCGGGCGTAAAGAGGATCTCGACGTATTCACCAATCAGCCGCCGCAGCATGATCAATAGATTGTCAATGACCTCGTTGAGATCCAGGACCTTCAACTCCAGCAGAGATCGCCGACTGAACATCAGGAGCTGCCGTGTAATTCCGGCCGCCCGGTTGGCTTCGGACTGCAGCTCCTTCAGCAGCGGATCCGTGTCGGGATCGGAATGCCGCTTCATTCTCAGCAACTCCAGCTGCATGATCATTGCAGCGAGGATGTTGTTGAAATCGTGTGCCACGCCCCCTGCGAGCTGACCAATGGCCTGGAGCTTCTGGGACTGGAACAGCTGCTGCCGGAGCAGTTCGTGTTCCTGAAGTGTCCGCTTCAATTCGGATACATCGCGCAACTCCCAAAGGACGTATTCCTGGTGGTGTACCCGAAGGACGCTCGCGCAGATCTGGTACGGCCGTCTTTCCCCCCGCATGACCAGCTCAGTATCGAAATCACGGATGTGCCCGTATTCTCGGAGCATCGACACACAAGCATCGCGATCGTCCTGCCTCGTCCAGAGTCCCAGTTCGGCTCCGGTCTTTCCAATGGCCTGTTCGGCGGTGAGCCCGCTGGCGGCCACCCAGGTCTCGTTGACGTCACAGAGGATGCCAGAATGCAGTTCGGTGAAGGCGATCGCATTTGCCGAATTGTGGAAGATCGCGGAAAGGCGCTCCTCCCTCGATGTTCGTTTGGCGGCGGGGTGGAACCCGGGTTGATCGGATTGGCTCACGCTGGATCCTAAAAGTGGGTCGTTAGTTGGCCGTTGGATTGACAAGGGCAATCAGCGTGGCCTCGTCGAGGTTGTGGAGCGTGTCGAGAAAATGGGGGACGAAGGTCCCGGGGCCGGAACATTTCTTCGCAGCCAGTTCGCCGGCGACGCCCATCAGCGCCATGGCGTGCGCGGCGGCGTGGAAGGGTGAGGAGTTAACCGCGGAAAAGGCACCCGTCAGGGCCGACGCCGTGCAGCCCATCCCGGTAACCGACGGCATCAAGTCGCTGCCGTTTTGGATTCCGATCCGGCCGGTGGCATCGACGATGAAATCGGTGCGGCCGCTGATCGAGACCGTGCACCCGTATTCCTTCGCGAGCCACTGGCCAGCGGCGATGGCGTCAACTGACTCGTAAACCGAATCGACGCCCTTTGTGCTTCCGTTCGAACCGGCCAGCGAGCGTATCTCGGAGGCATTGCCACGAAGGATGGCGGGTGAGGCAAGGCTCAGCAGGCGGCGGGAAGTCTCGGTTCGGAAACGGGTCGCTCCGCTGCCTACAGGATCGATCACCACCGGGATGCCCCGCCGCCGCGCGGCAACGACGGCCCGCTCCATGGCGTCGATCCATTCGCGGCTCAGGGTTCCAATGTTGATCACCACGGCCTGGGCGAGGTCGATCATCTCATCGAGTTCTTCCGGCGCATGCGCCATCACCGGCGACGCACCGAGGGCGAGCAGCGCGTTTGCGGTAAGATTCATCACCACAAAATTGGTGATGTTGAGGACGAGCGGGGACCTCCGTCGAATCGCCGTTACGTCGCTCCAGACATCGAGCCGCGGTTGCGGAGAAGCAGGTCGATGTAAGAGAGGAGTTGGGCTCATTTTGGGCGATGATCAGGCTAGATTTCGAAGGGAGGGCGTCAACTTCGAAACCAGGCTGCCGAATGGCCGGTGAGCGGTGGAGTCCTCCGCACTGATCGGATCTTGTCTTTGTTGGATGAGCGATTGGCGTTTGCTGGGTACGGACGCGATTTCCGTTGAGTCGATGATCGTTTCCTACTGATCTTCTTTTTGACGGAATGAAACCCAAACATCCTTTCGCCGTACGCATTCTCGCGTCTGCGTGCCTTGTGGCGATCCCATTTGCATGGGCCGGATCGGCCGCCCCCGCGCCGATCGTTGGCGCGCCAGGACAGCCGGATCGGGCCGACCTAACCCTGGAAAACCTATTTGGGACGGGGTGGGATGAGCCGTGGTCGAAGCGACCTCATCCGGACGGGGCTCCGGACATGACCCTCCTGCGAGTTCAATCCAATCTGCTGCTGTATTCGCTGCGAACCGACACCTTCTTCGAACGAACGACGTCCGCGAACCGCGATCGCCAGATCCAGTTTGTGAACCAGTTGTTTGAGTTCAGCCCGAATCGCCGACTGATGCTGGGTGCGTTCGGCAACTTCGAATGGATGGACGGACGCACCCGGCCCGATCGTGAGGGAGGGGGATACGGCGCCCTGGCACGCCTGCAATTGATTGACCTCAAGGACGCTTCCTATGCCTTCAATCTTCGCGCGGCGGCGCCGAACGAAGGCATCGGGGAGAGGCAGACCGTCACCAGTTTTGCGCTGGCAGGCTGGCATGACCTCACCCCACTGGGATTGCATCGGATTGGACTCTACTGGCACCTGCAGGAGGAGACCTGGATCGGACCCACACCGGCGGGCGGGCGACGAAACGATCTGACCTACGATTTGACCCTCGCCAAAACCTGGACGTCTCCCACGTCGCGTCTGGAGAATTTCACCACATTCGTGGAGGCGTTCTCGAAAACCGACCTGGACGGACCGAATCGAGGACACGCCGTCGTCACACTGACACCGGGATTTCGGTTCAATCTTCATCACCACCACGTCATCATGACCGGTGTGGATCTGCCGGTCACTGCACCGCGACCGTTCGAGCAGATTCTTCGGGTGACCTACATCTACAGTTTTTGAAGGGCTTTCCCGAATCCCGGGTCCCGGAACTAGGAAGGAATTGTCCCTCATGATCGCCGATGTGATTACCTCGAACACCGGGTCCGCAGGAAGTTGGTTGGGAGAGCTTCACACGCTGCAACCCGTCGCGTATGCCGTCCTCATGCTCGCATCCGTCGCGGCCCTCGGGCTCGCGCTCGGAAAGCTACGGTTCCGCGGAATCGGTCTGGGCGTTGCCGGCGTGCTCTTTGTGGGCATCGTCTTCGGTCATTTTCAGGTTGGGATGGAGCGCTCCGTCCTGGAATTTGGGCGCGACCTAGGCCTCGTTTTGTTCGTATACACCATCGGGCTTCAAGTCGGACCGGGATTCTTCACTTCGCTGCGTCGCGAGGGGCTGCCCCTCAATCTGATGGCGGCCGCCATCGTGTTGCTGGGCGCCGGATGTGCCGTTGTCTTTTCGATGCTCCTCGGGATTGACCTGGCCGCGGCAGTGGGATTGTTCTCCGGCGCCACTACCAACACGCCGTCGCTGGGTGCTGCTCAACAGGCGTTGAAATCCCTTTCCCTTGCGGATCCGGCGCGACTTGAACTCCCCGCCTTGGCGTATGCTGTATCCTATCCGTTTGGGATTATCGGCATCATTCTCTCCATGGTCGTTTTTCGGGGCCTATTTCGAGTGAATTTGGAAATCGAGTCGAAGCAATTCGGGGAGGCACATCGAACGGGGACGGAGCCCTTGGAACGGCTCACTATCCTGGTCGAAAACGAAAACCTAAACGGTGTCGCCATCCGCGAGATTCCGGGCCGGAGCGAGTTGTCGATCATCGTTTCCCGCATCCTGTTTGCCGGTGAGGAAACCGTCCAGACCGCCCGTGGGGACATGCCCATCCATGCCGGCGACACAGTGCTTGCCGTCGGCACGGTCTCCCACCTCAGGAAGTTCCTGCTGATTTTGGGGCGCGAAAGTTTACGGGATCTTCGGAATGCCCCGGGCGATGTCACTTTCCGACGTGTGGTGGTTACCCGCCGCGAGGCGCTCGGAAAGACCGTCCGAGAGATTGGATTCGACCAGGCGTTTGGCGTGTCCGTGACGCGCCTCAGCCGCGCCGGAGTCGAAATGCCGGCGACGAGTTGGATGCGGTTGCAGTTCGGCGACGTCCTCCAGGTGGTCGGACGGGATGCGGACATTTCCCGTGTTGCCAACGAGGTGGGAAACTCTTCGGAGGCGCTCAATCACACGAATTTTGTCGCGGTATTTGTCGGGATTGCGGTTGGCGTTCTCCTCGGGGTATTGCCGATCCATGTGGCCGGAATCCCGGTACCGGTTCGACTGGGGATCGCCGGTGGTCCACTGCTGGCGGCAATTCTGTTCAGTCAGATTGGACGTATCGGACCGGTCGTTTGGTACATGCCGGACAATGCCAACATCGCGTTGCGGGAACTGGGAATCGTTCTCTTTCTCGCCTGCGTGGGGCTCAAGGCGGGCGAGCATTTTACGGAGATCATCTTCAGCGCGCACGGGCTCCGGTGGATGATCGCCGCCATCGGCATCACGCTCGTTCCGCTGCTGATCGTCGGCGCGTTTGCCCGGTTGGTGCTCAAGCTCAACTTCATGAACCTGTGCGGCCTGCTGTCAGGGAGCATGACCGATCCGCCCGCACTCGCCTTTGCCAACACCGCCGCCGGCTCGGATGCGCCCGCGCTCGCCTACGCCTCCGTCTACCCGCTCACGATGATCCTGCGCATCGTGGTTGCGCAGTTGGTCGTCGTCTTCTTTGTTCACTAGCCTTTGGTACTTGAGTTAACGAGTGGTCCTCAAAAGACCGGCCCCTTGGTGACCGATCAATCGGTCGAAGTGGGTAGGGTTCGACCCCATGGTGATTGCCCCGGCGAAGCGCCATGGAAACAAAGCTACCGCCCCCACTAAACTTCTTCGCGACGGAGAATCCGCCATCCGGGGCCCACACCGCAGAAATGATTAAATCGTCTGTCCGGGTTGATTGGAATGTTTGCGCCAGCCAAAGGCGAATCATCGACAGGAACAGTTCGCCGCGTTGGGTCCCGAGAAGGTCGGTGGCCGATGCCTCGTAGTCGTGCCCCAATTGTGCAGTGAGGGAGTTGTTCCAGGGGAATCGATAGGTTCGCTTTTCTCCCGCAATGCCGGCGATGTTTGGGAGCGGTTGGTCTACTCGGATGGCGGTCGCCAATTCATTTTCGTGAAGTTTTTGGAGAGCCCTGCCGAGTAGTTCGTCCATCATGGTGGCCTCGTGCGGATCCAAGCCGAGAAAATCACGAGTGGCATCCGAAAGGCGTCCATCCGAGTCAAAGGCGGTTTCTCCGAGGCGAAGGCGAAGCAGCGCCTTCTTTTCGACCCAGGCGTACGGGGATTCCGGATCCCAATGGGGCCATTCGATTGGGGTTTGGTCCCACGGCATGGATTTGATCG
>JANXMD010000498.1 GCA_025354845.1 Verrucomicrobiota bacterium
CTTCAACGCTACGAACAGATCTGCCGCCTCAAACTTCAAATCGCCTGAAGTCCTCAACTCCCAGCCTATCCATTCCAACGTTCTTCACATTCCACCCAATCACTATCTCTAAACCGAGCCTCCTTTAACACGCCCAGTACCCCTCCAAAATCCCCATCCCAATCGTCAGTCGAGAATTCAGGGGTTTTTGGAAGTGCCCTGATGGCGCACATAAGCCGGATAGCCGCTGTAGCCATCGCATTGCAAGGTGCCCGTGAAGTCCACAGGCAGGAGATCCAGCTTCGGATCCCCTAGGACCAGAACATGTACCGGCCGTTCATCTCAGAGACGGCCGCCAGGCGCCGAAAACCAGGAATCCCGCTGCAAGGGCGACCCGCGTGATCCTGAGTGCGCCTACTCCAGACGCACCTGAATGCCGTTCTTCTCCAGGGTCCGTCCCTCATTGAGCTCTAGTTGAGCCACCGCAATCCAATAATCGGCCTGCGCACGAATTTCGGCGGTTTGCGCTTCGGCCAGCTTTTGTTGGGATTGGAGGACAAAGAACAAGGTGCTGGCACCGTCCGCCAGCTTCTGCTGTTCGCCCTTCAGCGCGACTTCCGCGTAGTGCCGCGAACGACGAGTCGCCTCGGCGCGATGATACACCGATTGAACCTGGTTCAACGAATCCTCGACCTGGACCAGCACCGCCTGCTCCAGCTTTCTCAAGCGGAGCACCAACTGCTCTTTGGCCACCTTCCCAGCGCGGTAGCTGTTTCGCGCCGCTTGGTTTCCGCTAAGGGGAATGCTGAGAACCACCCCAAATCCATATTGGGGCTTGGAGCGATCCCGAACGTCCGCGAGAGACGCTTCGGTGGAATTCTCCTGGCTCTGCAATCCATAGCCGCCTACGAGATTCAGGCTAGGAAACAGCTGGTTGAACTGGAACCGAACAAGGATTCCCTGTTTCTCCAAATCCAGCCGGAGTTCCGCCAGGTCCGGCCGTCGTTCGAGCGCGCTCCGCCAGCCTTCGGTTCGATCATACGCCGAGGGCACGGGGATCGACTCCTCTGCGGCCTCAAGAGCCGAATCGGTCTGCGTACGATAGTCCGAGGAAATCAGGTTCCGAAGCGCGTTGCGTTGCTTCGACAGGACCTCTTGCGAGGCAACGGCTCTCGCTTTCGCGGATTCAAACTGTGATTCAACCTGCTGGATATCGATCGAGGGCGCCTTGCCAACCGCAACCTGTCGCCGGGTGCCGATCAACAACTGCTCCACCAACGTCACTGCCTGCTCATCCACCTGCACTTTTCGCTGAAAATAGGCCAAGTCGTGATAGTTCTGCTGAATCGAATAGACTAGATTCATCATCCGCCACCGCAGCCCCATCTCCGACATTTTCAGGTTCTTCCGGTTCACCGCGATCACCTCGCGGGCTCGATCAATCCACAGATCGCGGAGGAGAGGCTGTTGCAGCGTGATGGCAGCCGCCGAGGTAAATTGATTCGTGCTCCGAATGCCACTCGGAGGATAAAAGAACAGGGCGCCGGGAACGGTGCTGAAATCGGTTATTTCACGGAGCCGACTTGAGGTGGCCTCGATGCCATATTGAAGCCCCGTTGGAAGGACTCCGGAGATGCCCACACCCACCGAATCCGTGGTCAGTTCGTAGGGCGAATCGAGGCCGGATTTCTTGGGATCAATCCCACCCGGAACGGTGAGAAGCTGCTCCCCGGCTCGAAAGTTGAACACCGGCTCGTACGCCCCATTTGCCCCCATCAGGTTGTACTGGGCGATGACGGTGTTTAGCTGTTCGATGCGGACGTCGTAGTTGTGCTTCAAGCCACGATTGACGCACTCGACCAAGGTAAGCGGTTGAACTCGCCCGGAATCCGCGCCGAACACCTCTCGCATCCCCATCATCGACAAAATGAAGCAGATTCCGAATCGCATACGGTATTCTCCGATCACGCTCCCGCCTGGAACCGCGGTCCGTTGCAAGACCCGGATAACGGTTGTCGATCCTTCCCACAGCGATCGATAGCGGCGTCCTGAAGCCGTGATGCAAGGATTGATTTGAATGCCATGCGCGTGGAAGACCTGAAGACTGTCACGACATCGCCAGAATTGGAATCAAGATCCGTGACGCATCGGAATCACCTGGCCCAATTGGTCACCGATCCTGGAACGGCTCGTGCCGCGAAATCGCAGATTCGGCGTGATTTTCGCGATGACGCGGGAGGGGCGGGTTCCGTCGGACCGCTGGCCCGTGTTCGAGAAACGCACCTGCCGAAACCGCCGAAACGAGGCCGCCGAACCCCGCGAAGCCGCGGTGGCTGATGGGACCGGCGACAGGGAGAGGCAAGCCGTTCGGAGTTCCATCTTCCGGAAATCCAGTTGCACGTAGCCGCCGAGGGAACGAGGCGGATTCGTCTGTACGTAGCCGCCGAGGGAACGAGGCGGATTTCCCCAGATTGGGCAGCCGGCAAAAGCGAAGGAACCGAACCATCCACTGCCATTACGTCAGTTCGGTTCGATCGGAATCGTGGAGAAACCGCGCTACCTGCCGCACTGGATCGCGCAGCGGCGCTATTAAATCGGGAACCAGAATCGGACGGCCCGACTGGTGCCCATGGGTTCCATCGCGCTGGCGAAACTGATGGCCATCCGGAGGCCTGCCCCCACTGCGGCTCGCGCCTTGCCCTCCATACCTCCAATTCAAGGACGACTCCCCTCGTGGAATCGATCCAAGCACTGTTTGCCGAAACCCGCCAACTGGGCACTCCACTTACGCTGCCGCACACCATGCGCCCTTTTGGGGGGTAAATCCTGCTCGACAACGTTGGCGATTTCCCGACGATTGAGATCGGTCATACCAATATGGCCGCTAAGGAGCGAAGAATGGCCTTCGGCACTACCAATATAACCGATATACCGCCCAGCCCACCCGTCGGCACTATCAATAGAGCCGAGAGCCGGAAAAGTGGGCTCGGTTCACTACTCTGTTAGGCATCTACTATGGATGGAAGGCTGACATGCCCATATTGCCAGACGGGAATAGAAATAACCTGGAGACGCTATTGGAGCTCGGTTTCATTTCACTACCGATGCCCATCGTGCCATGCGAGTTCGCGCCTTGTAACGAAGCCAGGCTGGATCCAGTACGCCTCGTGGCTGGTGCAGCTAATGCCGGCTGCTGTTGTCTGCTTCACAGATAGCGAATACACCCTGGTGGCGGCTATCCCTGCATATGTGCTGATTTTCAGATTGGATAAGAAACTGGACGAGAGATTTGGAGTTCTCATCGAGGCGAAGCGAAAATCGCTGCGATCGAATGCCTAACCATCGGTTCGAGCCAACCGCCATGAGCCCGCAGTTTCCAATCCACCGTCAGCAGCTGGCGTTGGCTCACCCGGGTCGTTAGGCGGCAGCGCACACACCAC
>JANXMD010000534.1 GCA_025354845.1 Verrucomicrobiota bacterium
GTCTGTCGGCCCCACATCCTCTCCAAGGTCTGTAATTGGAACTGTTTACACGGGAGAAACACCTCCCACGAACCTCAGGATCGTTTATGACCAAGACTTCAGTTCACTTCGGAACGGCCTTAGCTGGGCTGTTCGTTGCGGCATCCGGCGTTCGCGCCGATAGCCTCGTGCTCACTTGGGGCTATCCCCAATACGGTAACGGCGGAGAATTCTTGGCCATCCCCAACGACGGCCCGGCGCTCGGAATTTCCAGCCTTTACACGCCTGGGGCCCAAGGCTCCCAAGCCAACAGCTTCGAGACCTTCTGCATCCAGTACAACGAGGAGTTCTATCCTGGTGGCACCTACAACTACCAGATTTCCACCACGTCGATCCTCCCCATCGTTGCGGTCGCCATCGGCACTGGCTATCTCTATAACCTGTTCGCCACCGGAACCTTGCCGGGTTACACCTACACCAGCGCCTCTCAGGCGGCTGATCTCCAGAACACGCTTTGGAATCTGCAGGGGACGGGCCCTGGCGCTTCGGTCATTGCGGATCCGGGAACGTACGACGCGCTGTTGATTGCCAAGTTCGGCTCCTTATCCAACGCCAAGCTTGCTACCTTCGGTTTCTACAGCGCCGCCAGCTACGGTGTGTACGCGCTGAACTTGGGCACGACCCCTGATGGAAACGGCGGAACTTGGCCGAATCAGGACCAGTTGATCTACACCGGCGGCGGTTCGGCCGATGGGGGTTCTTCGGTTCCGGATGGCGGTTCTTCGCTTGCGCTGCTCGGTGGCGCCTTGGGCGCCATGGGCGGTTTGGCGCTTCTGAAGCGCAAGCTCGCCTAGTTCGTAAAACTTTTCCCTAATAAGAAACGACCTACCTGTCGATGGACAGGTAGGTTGTTTTGTTTTTGCTGACTCTATGCTCCTAAGACCGCTCAAGATTCTACGTAGGGATTGATTCAAACGGCGCCTTATGCTTCATTCAATCGGCTAAATAAACTGTTGTCTCCCGCCCCTTCGCAAGCGCGTTTCAGATCGGCTTTTGCGATGAACCCTCAAATCCAACGCCAAACCAGCACCTCCGCTAGCCCTTCTGGGTTGCGGTCTGCCCGATTGGCGCGTTCCCGGTGCGGCGGGCGGCTGGCGACGGCCGCTTTGGCGGGTCTGACCGTGTTTTCCCCGGTCGTCACGGCCGGACTGGTGATCAATCCGACCTTTGATTCGACCATTACGAGCGACCCCAACGCGGCAACGATCGAGGCGACCATCAATACGGCGATCGCCCATTACGCGACGTTGTTCAGCGACAACCTGACGGTAAACATCGTCTTCCAGGAAACAGGGACCGGGCTGGCTTCCAGCAGTTCCTTCCTAACCTCCGTCAGTTACTCGAATTTCCGTACTGCGCTGGTCAACGACTCGACCACGTCGAATGACTCGACCGCATTGGCCAACCTGCCGGTTCAATCGACCAGTCCGGCCGATGGCAACACCCTGCTCTGGCTGACCACGGCCAATGCCAGGGCCCTGGGGTTGACGGCATCGGTCCCGTCCGACGGCCATATTTCGTTGAACACGTCGCTCATGAACTTGGATCGAAACTCGATCAACCCCTCCAAGTACGACCTCGAATCGGCCGCAGAACATGAAATTGACGAAATTCTTGGGCTGGGCTCGGGCTTGAATCTGGCCACTGGTTTTCCCCGCCGCTCCCGTCCCGAGGATCTGTTTCGCTTCTCCGCGACGGGCGTTCGGAGCTTTAGCACTTCCGCCAGCGGCACCTACTTTTCGATCGATGGAGGCACGACCCTGATTGCCGGTTTTGGCGATGGCTCCAGCAGCTCGGACTATGGCGACTGGGACGCGACTTCGATCCGCGTCCAGAACGCGTTCGCGACCGCGGGATCGATACCAAATCTGGGAACCGCGGAACAGCAGGCGCTGGACGTCATCGGCTACAATCTGATCGCTCAAGTGCCAGAATCCGACCCTTTGGCGGTGCTCGGTGGCTGCGCGGCTTTCGGAGCCGGTTTCACCTGGCTTCGGAGAAAATGGCTGAAGGCCAAGGCAACCTGACTTGAGTCGCAGCCAATGCAGTTTCGCGAGGCCTCCAGCGTCGCACTCTCTCCGGTTGGTCGGAGCCTCCCCGATTCCCCTCGCTCCGGACGGTACGGACTCGAATCGGCATCATTTCCCTACGCCCTTGCCATGGAGGGGCGACCGGTAGTTCGAGTGGGTTATCCACGGTTCCGGTTTTTCGGGCTTGGCGCTTTGGCGCCGGAAGCTGAAGCCCGCCTGAGCGGAATCGGTTCGCTCCATTAAATAACGCAGGCCGGAAGTTCGAGGTGACTCGAATTTCCGGCCTTTTTGATGCTTATGGTGATCTGCCCAGTTCCCAGTGGGCTAGCCTGCGTGCCGAAGGGACCCGTTACAGTTTGACCGGGAGCCAAACCCCACGCGTATCCGCGTGTTTCACGGGACGGTGACGCTCTTCCGTGCGGGTGACGGAGACCAAGGACGCCAGTTTGGCGCCCGCTTTCCAAACACCGGCCAGCGCGCCGATCAGGATCATCCAAATCAGCAGTGCCGACCAAACGAGAATGGAACCGACCATGAGGGCAACCGGGCCTCGGGTGTGGGTGCGCTGGGGTTTCATGGCTTAGCCTTAAATCTGGTGCCGCTTTAGACGTTCTTCGTGCTCTTCGTCTCGGAAACGGATCCTCCAGCCCGTGCCGGTCAGACCGCTCCAATATCGTCCATCGGACCGGCTCAGATTTTCTTTAGCCCCTTTTTGAAAAAAGTTTTCGGCACAAGCGAACCGCTTGTCCGGCGGCCCCCAATTCGGAGCGCCGGCATCCTGCCGGCGAGGCGTGTTGAATCCGAAATACCAAAGGGAGAACAACCAAGACGCGAAGGCGCAACGTTCTTGTCCCTAAGCCCTTGGAGCTTCGATTTAGCCACAGAGGGCAGGGTGAGGCTCCCTGCCGAACCGGTTGTCTAAATGGAGAGTGGGACCGGTGTGACAAGGTCGGAGATCGCACCCCCTGACGGAGGCTACTCCCGCTTGATTCCCAGCTTCTCCATCAATTCGTACAGAGTGGGGCGGCTGACATCGAGCTCCACGGCCGCAGCCGATATTTTGCCGTCCGCCCGGCGGAGCGCTGCCTGCACCATAGTTCGCTCCAAAGATTCACGAGCCAACTTCAGTGTCGTCGGTGTGGAACCGGCAGGCGCTGGCTCCGTCGGGGGTGACAGCTCCAGGTCCTTGGGGGCGATCCATGAGCCGTCCGCCATGATCACGGCCCGTTTGATCCGGTTTTCGAGCTCCCGCACGTTTCCAGGCCACGAGTGTTGCACCAACGCAAGCAGGGCGCCTGGATCGAACTGCTTGGCGCGGTTGCCATCGGCCAGGGTGAATTTTTGAAGGAACGCTCGAGCCAGGAGGAGGATGTCGCCACCGCGGCTGCGAAGCGGAGGCAACGTGACGGCCACTACGGCGAGTCGAAAAAACAAATCCTCCCGGAAGCGCCCCTCCGTCATCGCTTTTCGAAGGTTGACGTGAGTGGCGGAAACCACCCGAACGTCCACGGGGATAGGACCTTTGCCTCCGACGCGTTCGATTTGCTGCTCTTGAAGGAATCGAAGCAATTTGACCTGCAAGGCAAACGGCAGCTCACCAATTTCATCCAGAAACAGGGTTCCTCCGGAAGCCATTTCAATCCTCCCCACCCGACGGGCATGGGCTCCGGTGAAGGATCCCTTCTCATGTCCGAACAACTCGCTCTCAATCAGGGTCTCGGGAATGGCGCCGCAATTGATGGCGACAAAGGGTCCCTGGTTCCGAGGGCTGCGACGATGGATGGCTAGGGCGGCCATCTCCTTCCCGGTTCCGCTTTCACCCAGCAACAGGACGGACGCATCGCTGGTTGCCACCTTGCGAATGGTGGCAACAACCTCCTGCATGCCATCGCAGGTCCCCAACAGCCCTTCGAAAGTGTCCGGTTTGGATTGGCTGCGAATCGTCTGCAACTCCTGCTCCAGTTGGGAGACATGAAATGCCCTCCGGAGAATGACCTTGAGCTCGGTCATCTCCACCGGCTTGGCGAGAAAATCGTAGGCTCCGTCGCCGACAACCTGGAGCGCATTGGCTCGCTCGCTTTGTCCGCTGATGACGATGATCTTGACCGACCGATTCTCGGCCAGCAACTCGGCCAACGCGGCCAGTCCCTCGACCGTTTCCGCAGGTCGGGGAGGCAGGCCCAGATCCAAGAGAACCACGGGCGGCTTGTGCTGCCGGAATGCGGTGAGTGCCTGTGCACGATCGCCCGCCAGCACAACGTCGTAATCCGTGTTCAGGGACCACTTCATCTGCAGGCGGATCTCCTCGTCGTCATCGACGATTAGAAGGCGGGGTTTTGTTGGGACAGTCATGTCAGGGGAAATACTACTCTGAAAGTGGTGCCTACACCCACGGTGCTGTCAACCTCGATGCGACCCCGGTGTGCCTCAACGATCATGCGGCTTTGGAACATGCCAATGCCGATCCCTCGTTGTTTCGTGGTACGAAAGGGTCGAAACAGCGAGCGACGAATGAATTCGAGTGGGATGCCACAACCGGTGTCGGTGACCGTCAGAATCGCCCAACCGCCAACGGAACTCGTGGCGACGGCGATTTCCCCCTGGCCCGTGATGGCATCCCGGGAGTTGAGAACCAGGTTTAAGACTACCTTCTGAAGCTGCTCGGGGTCGAATGAGAAGCGAAGGTTGGGTTCCAGCTGCAGGCCCACGTGGATCTGCGGCAGGGGCCCCGCCTGCTCGACCGAAAGCGCCACCATTCGACTGAAATCCGCCTCGACGCGCTTGAGTTGCAAATCCTGACGAAGCAGTCCCAGCCGTCCGATCAGTTCCTCCAGGTGCCGGACGCTTTTGCCCACGGCACGCAGTGCGTCTTGCCGGAACTCGGGATTGTCAAAATGGGTTTCGAAGTTCTGGAGCATCAGCGAGAGCGTCGAGGCCATGTTCTTGAGATCATGCACAAAGAAGGCTGACATGGTCTGAAAGGCCTCCAGTTCCCGGGCCCCGAGCAGGCGCCTAGAGAGGTTGATGTTGAGCAGGCCCGCCGAAACCGAACCGCCAATGCATTGGAGTAGGTCGAAATCCTCAGGCTCAAACGGGGTTCCGCCAACCCGTTCGCCGATCAGAAGGATCCCCAAGAGCTCTCCGCCGCCAACCAGCGGCAGGCAAAGGCGCCCCCCAGTGTCCATCGAGACGCCGGGACTCAGGCGTCGGAGGGGCAC
>JANXMD010000544.1 GCA_025354845.1 Verrucomicrobiota bacterium
GTTCAACCTGTTTTATCGGGACGGGAAGGAGAAGAGGTTGAAGGAGTTGCAGGGAATGGCGGAGGGTTCGGAGAAGTTGGTGCAGATGACGATGGGAGGGGTGCGATGAAAAATGAGGATTCAAAGGAACCGCTGCCATTAGGTTATTTGGCGCCGCAGGATGATTTGGAGTTGCGTAAGAGGTGCCAAGGGCAGCGGTTCGGCGGTGCGGTGATTGCCTGCGTGACTGTGATCATGGCGGTCGCCATCTTTTTCCTCCGTTCGTTAGCACTGATTCACACGTTAGTCCCGCGTACTCCACACGATCGAATGATCGTTGTGCTGTCGAGTCTGTCCCGGATTCGTTCGTGGCCCCCCGCGGCTCGGATTGGCGCGGCCTTCATGGCGTGGAGTAAGGCGTCCACGCCAGCGGTGACCCCACCTTCGATGTCGTTTGATTGAAAGTGGGGGGCGACGGTGTCCCTGAGAATACGGGCCGCGAGCGCATTCGGCACCCGCCGGGATAGGCCGCTTCCAACCTCGATCCGCATGCGGTGATCGTCGACGAACACTGCAAAGAGAATGCCGTTGTTGCGGTTCGTTTCACCGATCTTCCAGGCATTGAACACGCGTCGAACATAGTCCTCGAGCACCTCGCCCGCGGGCAGCGAGGGCAAGAGGGTCACCACGATCTGCGATCCCGTCCGACGCTCGAGCTCCACCAGTCGCTGGTCCAGACGGCTGAACGTTTCCGGCCGCATGAATCCGGTTCGGTCGTCGACATGCCTTGCCGGCGGCTCAGGTGCCGGGGTTTCCGCGGTCAACGGGACCACGCCGAACACGACGATCCAAAGTGTGATCCAGATGCTGGCTAGTCGGCGGGCGCGTGACTTCAAGGGCCTCGGACCACGGTCAGGGGATGCGGAGGGGGGAACCATGACGCGACTGTTCTAACGCACCGCTGCCGCCTGTCAGGTGGAACTTCACCACCCAATTCCAGCCGGTGTCGGACGCGTTACGACGTGCCCGGGCGCGGGTGAAAGAGTGCGAGGATGCCATCCAGACCGACGTGATTCAACGCGACGCGGGCCTGTTGCTGAACCACCGGCTTGGCGCGGAATGCCACGCTGAGCCCGGCGAGCGCCATCATCTTGAGGTCGTTAGCGCCATCGCCCATGACGATCGTCTGTCGCGTGTCGCACCCCGATGCCTCGCAGACCTCGCGCACTCTTCGCGCCTTGGCATCGGCGTCCACGATGTCGCCGAGCACCCGACCGGTGAGGCGTCCGTCGCGCGTTTCGAGGACGTTGGCGAGCGTGACGTCGAGCCCGAGACGGGCGCGGAGTCGCTCGGTGAAAAAGGTAAATCCGCCGGAAACGAGCAGCGTTTTCCACCCGGCCTGACGCGCGGCAGCCAGCAGTGTTTCAGCGCCCGGGGACAGCCGGAGACGCTCGTCGTAAACCTGCTGCAGGCGGGACTCCTCGAGACCTTCGAGGAGGGCGACGCGGCGGCGCAGTGCGGAGGGGAAGTCGAGTTCACCACGCATCGCCGCTTCGGTGATGGCGGCGACCTGGGGTTTCACCCCGACGAGGTCGGCGATTTCATCAATGCACTCAATGGTGATGAGCGTGGAATCCATGTCCATGCACACCCAGCGGAAATCCGAGGGCCGCAGTGGAGCCTCAAGTCGAGTGCCGTCCAGATGGTTTTCCCGGCAATGAGCCGACGCAGAGTCGAGTGAGGTCACGTCGGTGAAACGCACGGCATTCGGACCCGCTGTGTGTGTCGCGGCGGCGCCAGTGAGGCGCGCGAGTTCCTGAATGTGAGCTGAATTAAGGGCCGGGCCCTGGGCAACGAATTCCATGGTCTAAGATCGGGGCAGAGGCTGAATCGCGCCCCGGGTGGGGAGCAATGGGGAACTTTGGTCCTTGATCTCGCCGGTCTGCGTCACAGCCTTCATCCCATGTCATCGATTCCCCGGGTGGCCGTTCTCGGCACCGGATCCCTAGGCAAGGAACATGCGCGCATCTACGCCGAACTGGCCCGCGAAGGCGTGGTGGAGTTCACCGGCGTGTACGACGTGAATCCCGAAGCGGCACGTCTCCACGCCGGCAAGCACGGCGTGCGCGCGTTTGCCAGCGTTGACGAGGCCTCCGCTGCCTCGGATGCGCTGAGTGTGGTCACGCCGACGAGCACGCATTTTGCGTTGGCGCGTCAGCTGTTGTCGCAGGGGCGCCATCTCCTCGTGGAAAAGCCGATGACCGACAACGCCGCGGAAGCCTCCGAACTGGTGGCCCTCGCCCAGTCCCAGCACGCGGTGCTTCAGGTGGGGCACGTCGAGCGCTTCAATCCGGTCTTCACCTATCTCGAAAAGGTGGCCACCGAACCGCGCTTCATTGAATGCCACCGCCTGTCGCCGTTTCCCGCGCGGAGCACCGACATTGGAGTGGTACTGGATTTGATGATCCATGACCTGGACGTGGTGCTGGCCTTCGTCAAGTCACCCCTGGTGGCCGTGGATGCGGTGGGGATCCCAGTGCTGAGCCGCAGCGAGGACATTGCGAATGCGCGTCTGCGATTCGCCAATGGCTGTGTGGCCAACCTGACCGCGAGCCGCATCAGTCCGGAGCGGATGCGAAAGATCCGCGTGTTCAGCAGCGGCGCGGAGACGAGCTACATCAGCCTCGACTACCGTGCGCAGGAAGGCTTCATCTACCGACTGGCGCGCTCGGACGAGCCGGAGAGTTCGCTGCTGCAGAAGCTCACGGCAATCGCCTCGCGGGACACCACCGTGGTGAGCGAATACGCAGGAAAGCGGATCGTGCGCGAGCCGGTGCCAATTACCAAAGACGAACCGCTCAAACTCGAGCTCGCCTCGTTTGTGGCCTGTGTCCGCGAGCGTCAAACCCCGCGTGTCACGGGTGCGGAGGCGAAGGCAGCCCTAGATGTCGCGTTTGAGATCACGCGCCAGATCAACGCCGCGAAGTCGTGAAGTAGCCGGCGGCGACTCCGTCGTGCTAAACTATTCCGCCTCGGCAACCGGAATCGCCTCGGCTCCGGCCGCGGCACCGCCGTTTTGGAGCTCGTTCCAGCGGACTGCCTGACGAACCAGTGCGGCACCGTCCTTCAGGTTGAGCTTCGATTTGATGTTGGCGCGATGGGCGTCAACGGTCTTCGGGCTGAGGCGCAACCGCTCGGCAATGGTGCGGGTGCTCTGGCCTTCGCCAAGGAGGCGAAAGATCTCAAATTCGCGGTCGCTCAGGCGATCCAGCATCAGGTCCTTGCTCGACGTCGCAAGCGCCTTGCGGCCGAGGTTCCCAAGGAGATCCGAGGAGACCCGGGCGCTGACAAACACGCGGCCTTCGAGAACGGCTCGGGTGGCTTCCAACAACCGGTCGCCGCCGGCTTCCTTCATCACGTAGCCGCGAGCGCCGGCACGAAGCGTGCGCTCAGCGTAGAGCATTTCGTCATGCATCGACACCACCAGCACGGGGAGGTTGGGATCCAGGGCGCGAAAATCCTTGAGCACTTCCAACCCGTTGCGGTCGGGCAGGCCGAGATCGAGGACGACGACATCGGGCTTGATGCGCGACACCATTCCCACCGCGGCGGCGGCATTGCCTGCTTCGGCCACGACCTCGAGGTCAGGCGTCGAATTGAAGAGCAACGCCAAGCCCGCACGCATCAGCGGGTGATCATCCACCATCAAGATCCGCCGCTTCCCGGTTGGCGGTGGCGGGGGAGTTATATCGACGACTTTCATGGCTGGGTCCTGACTCGGCTTGCCTTCATCTGTCGGCTTGACGGCGAGAGCCGGATACTCTGGATGGTTGGCTGCAAAAACGGTTAACCGACTGAAACGACAAACGCCTTCTGCCGGGGTGCCGTCTCGAAGATCCGCGGCACGAAATACGCAATGCGTTTGCGCCGAGGCAGGAGCGCTGCGATTTCTGTAACAAAGGTATCGGCGCGGGGAAAGAAAAACTTAAAGAAAAACCCTAGGGATGGCGTGGGTTAGTTTCTAGGAATAGGGCACCGGGACCCCCTGGTTTGACGGCGGAAATCAAGGACGTAAGGCGCTTGGATTGAATTCCATCGGTGGAGAAATTCTCCGGACTCAACCACCCCAGAAATGCCGCCTCCAAGGCCCCCCATTCCTGATCCAGGATCGAATACCAGGCGGTGTCGCGACTGCGCCCCTTGTAGACGAGAGCTTGGCGAAACAGTCCCTCGTAGGTGAATCCAAGTCTTAGCGCGGCGGCGCGGGAGGGGCGGTTGAGGGCATCGCACTTCCACTCCACCCGACGATAGCCCAGCCGAAAGCACTCCTGAATTAACAAGAAAAGCGCTTCGGTCGCTGCGGTGGTTCGCTGCAATACAGGCGAGAACATCAGATGCCCAATCTCAATGGAGCCCGCTTCCGGAGTGATTCGCATCCAGGAGAGCCAGCCGACCGCATGCCCAGTCCGGGGATCGAGGATCGCGAGGAACACCGGATCCACTGTGAGCGCGCTTTGTCGGATCCATTCGCGATGCGCCTCCGCATCCGGGAACGGGCCGTAGGGGAGGTAGGTCCAGAGCGCGTCGTGGGCCGACGAGCCCCACGCGTCCCAAAGGGCGTCGGCGTGACGATCGGCATCCAGGGGTTCAAGCCGGCAGTACCTTCCCGTCAGGACCACTCGGTCCGGTCGGGACGGCGGCCTCCATTCCGGCAACGCCGGGCCGATTGGTTGGCCAAACTCGTTGTGACGACTCACGATGGCAAAAGGCTGAGGCCCACTTGAGGATTGGAGTGAATTCGGACTCAGTGAGTTACCAGAAACTTGAGCAACTCGATGCGCTCGCGGTCTCCCAACGCTTCCAAAATCCCCTCGGGCATGAGCGACCGGTCGCTGGTCTCCCGCTTCCGGATGTCCGCCTTCGGAATCACGACGGTTTCGGTCAGCGTTTTGAGCGACACGGCGCTTGGGGTTTCGGACGCCATCAATCCGGCCCAGGAAGTGCCGTCACGCGTCTCGATCAAGGTGAGCTGAAAGTCGGCACCGATCACCGCGTTGGGATCGACGATGTTCTCGAGGAAATAGCGGATCCCGTGCTGGCCGGCGCCGGTGAGCTCCGGTCCGATGCGCGCCCCGTCGTTCCCGATCCGGTGGCATTGGGCGCAGACGCGGACGAAATGATCCCTTCCCTCCTTTTCCGAGTAGGCCCACAGCGGCGCTTCATCGAAAGTCTTCTGCCATTTCGCGATCGTCGCCTGTTTGTCGGCGGGACTCTGCTGGATGCGCCCCCAGAGCGTCGTCATCTGGCGATCCACTTCGGCATTCTGCAGCGAGATGAGCTGCCGCACCTGGAAGGCGGACAGGACATCGCGCTTGAGGTGTCCCGCGGAGATTTCTGCGAGCAATGCCAACGCGGACGACGTGCGACGGGTGAGCGTGGCGAGTGCGGCATCGCGCTCGGCGGGCGCGAGTTGGGTGAGTCGTGACAGCAGCGCGCGAGGAATCTCCGGAGACTCAAATCGTGCCAGCAATGAGATCACCGCCGGGCGAAACTCCGGATCGTCTAGGAGCTTTAAGAAGACCTCGATCGATCCAGCGTCCGCGGCCCGGCTGAGCACCGCGAAGGCATGCCGTCGTTCCGCCTTGTCAACGTCGGGAGCCGCCAGACTGGTGCGCAGCCGCGGAAACCTGGAGGCATCCCCGAACACTGCAGCGAGCCGTTCGGCCGTGTGCCGAACGCGGACGTCCGCGTGTTGATACAACCCCGGCGCCACCTGCGGCCACGCACCGGGCATCGGTAGATTCGCCCGCGGTTCCATGGCGAGCCAGAGGCCGGCGAGGCGTCGTGGAAGGTCGCTGGAAGCGGTCGAGGTGAGCCGCGCGATTTCGCGGTTCAACGCGGTCCCTTCCTGGGCCGCGGCGTACCAGTGGATCCAGTCTGAGAGCCGGGACATGGGGGTGGCCTCCGCGAGACGGAGTGCGCGTTCCGGATTCTTGGGAAGCAGCCCGGCAAGCCCGTCCCAGAGAAGTCCGGGAAGATTTCGATCCGCCGTGTCCTCGGCGTGTCGCGCCAGCGCCTCAAGGACGGTCCAACCGGCGGATTCGGGAATGCGTTGCACTGCGGACGCCAGGGCACGCCGTACCACTGGAGAGGCGTCCGTGACCGCGAGTTGGGCAAATGCGTTGAGCGCAAACTTCGGGGTCTGGCGGCGATCGGTGGTCAGCTGGATGGTCCACGCACGCACGAATTCGTCGCGATCGGCGAGCCCGAGCCGGACGATCGGGTCTAAGTCGGGGACATCGAGGCCGCCGCGTGGCCCCGAAGTGCGATGGAGGGTCCAAAGTGCCTGCAAACGCTGGCTCGGATCCGCGGCATTATTGAACCGGGCGTGAAGCAGGTCCGAAGCCTTGGCGTCCAGCGGCCGGGATACGGTGCGCTCTTGAAGCAGGCGCATCGCGGTGCGCCCGTACCATGCGTTGCGATGATCGAGAAGGGCCACCAGGTCAGCATCGGATTGGGTCCCGAGATCCACCTTTGCCGATCGATAGGTGGCCGTCCATTCCATGCGATAGAGACGGCCATTGCTGCGATCCCAGCGTTCGACATTGGGATTGTGGCAATGCTGCGGATCGACCCAGTCGATGAAGTAAACCGCCCCATCGGGGCCGTATTGGAGGTCCACCGCAACGTAGGTGGGATCGGTGCAAAACAGCTGATCCTTGCCGGCGTGGACGGTTTCGTACCCAGAACCCAGCCGGCGGTTGACCTGTTGGTTGATCTGATGTCCGCCGAGATTGTGGGTGAAGAGGTGGCCTCGGAATTCGACGGGCCAGTTGTCGCCGAGGTAGATCATCGTGCCGACGTGCGAGTGGCCACCGTAGATGGCATCACTGCCTGGGACCCCTGCCCCGCCGGCGCCGTGGTCGTAGCGCGCCGAGGCCATCAGGTAGTTCTTGAACGTAGGAAACTCTGCGGGCGGATTGGCGATGATAAACGGCGCATAGTTCGCGTTGGCCTGGTTCCAGTAGTGCCCGCCCTGAATCACGTGAGTGGTGCACCCGCCGCCCCAGTAACTGCGGCAATGGGTCATGAACAGCTGACCCTGTTCGTCGTAGTCGAGGCCCCACGGATTGCTGCCACCGTTGGCGAATACTTCGAACTCACGCCTCACCGGATGATACCGCCACACGCCAGCCCGTAATTCGACTCGCGACGATTCCGGGGCACCCGGACGCCCAATGTGGGCGAGATTGAAGACGCCCTGATTGCCGTACAGCCACCCGTCGGGTCCCCACAGAAAGCTGTTGAGACATTCATGCGTGTCTTGGAAGCCGAACCCGTCCAGCAGCACCTCGGGCGGACCATCGGCGACGTCGTCATGATTGCGATCGGCGAGGAAAAGAAGCTGTGGCGCGGCGCCGATCCACACCCCGCCGAAGCCCACTTCCAATCCGCTGACCAGATTCAGTCCCTCGGCGAAAACTTTCCGCGTCTCAAAGCGACCGTCGCCGTCACGATCCTCAAGAATGACAATGCGATCCTGCCCCTGTCCGTCGGGCCGCTTGGACGGGTAGCTCATGGCTTCGGCGATCCAGATCCGACCCCGCTCGTCCCAGGCAAAGGCCACCGGCTGTTGCAACTCGGGCTCGGCAGCGATCAAGTCCACGCGAAATCCCGCCGGCACATGCATGGCGGCGACCGTACGTTCGGCGGCGTTGGTCGGGGCGTGGGTGACCGGATTTGGCAGCAGATGACGCAAGACCGGGCTCGATTGCAGCCGGCTGGCGCTGGGGAGGGGATCCTCGGCGCGGGATCGAGTGGCTCCGGTCGCGAGCGAGAAGAGGAGCGCCAGCACCAACGCCGCGTACCGGTGCCCGGAAATTGGAGGGAATGCAGACGGGTTCATGGGAATGCCATCCCCCGACCGCTTCGTGGCGGTGATTCGCGAGGGATGCGGGGAGGTTTCGTTAGTCAACCGACGTTGTCGAACCCGATTCCGCGTCGCCCATGAACCTAGCACCGCCGCTCGATTCGAATCTTCCCCAAGGCGATGGCCCGATTGAAATGATCGGCGCGGCATTGGAGCGTTTTCGCCGCGGCGACGTGGATCAGTCGATCCATCATCCAGAGCCAGCTTACAGCCCACACGATCCCGATCGCGACGACCCGCAGAAGCCCTGGGACTCCCCAAGCTGTCGCGGCGAAAAACGCAGCCGTCATCCCCGCCCAAAACGCGAACCAGTCCCAACGCGTGGCAGCAGGACGTTGAGTGCTCTGGAACAATAAAAGAGTCGCGATTGGCGCTCCCCACGCCTCAAAGGCGACGGTGAGGCTTTGTCCCAGGGACCAGCGGGCCAGAAGCGCCGCGGGCAACAGGAGAGCGACCACCCCAACGACCATCACGCCCAGCTTCGGGATCCCTTGCGCCAGCCCGAGCGCCTCGCGTGCGGAAATCGAGAGACGGAACCGTCCCTGCTTCAAGCCCGTTCGAAAAACGTCGTGAGTGAGCCACGCGAGCGCGTGCTGCCCGTTGGCGTCAAGCAATGGGAGCCAAGCTTCCAGAGACTCCTCAGAACTCTTCGATGAGGGAGAATTCGGGCTCACGGGTTGATCAAGAAGCGGACCACCGGATTGAACCCAGGACGCGGCACCCGATTTCTTAGGGTCGATTGCGATCCCTCACGAGTATGTAAGTGCTTCTCCACGGCCCGTTTTTGCGAAGTCATCGGTTTCGGAATTTCAACCCCGTTCTCCCGGTATCGGAGTTGCTCTGTAGGTGGAAACCTTACAACGCCCGATCCGCACTGCAATGGTTTTGGGGCCGAAAGAAGTGACGAAATGGGCACATTCCCGCCTGAGGGAGCCCTGAGGGCGGAGGGGAATCGTATGGAGAACTCGACGCGGGGGCTGCCTCAGTTCTTTGAATCCCGGGGATAAAATCGTCGAGGAGGCTGGCGCCAGGAAACCCATCGGATCAGGGCCAGAACCGAAGCTTGCGGCCCACGGGCGATGAAACCTTGATGCAGAAAAAGGAAAGAGGCCGAGCTCGCGCTCGGCCTCTTTTTCGAAGGGATTCAGATCAACTCTTAGAACCGACGGCGAAGCAGGCCAAGACCCAAAACCGCGCCGCCGAGCAGGACAGCGGTGGATCCACCATCGGGGGCGTTAGTGGTGCCGCCGCCACCGACTGTCAACACGTTGCCGTTGGCACCGTTAATGGTTTCTTCCAACGTAAACCAAGCGGTTTGCCCCGGCTGGAGCGGGACGTTGAAGAAAACCGTGCCATTGTTATAGTTGGCAATGCTGAACGACGTGTTCGGGCCAGCGTAGCCGGTGCCGTCATAATAGATGCCCGTGTAGGCGGCCTGTCCATCGCCATCGAAGCCGAAAATAAAGTTTCCGGAAATGTTGATTGAACTGAGCGCCAATCCGCTGTTGGCGGCGTTGACCACACCCACGTATGTGTCTTCAATCCCGTCGTAGGGACCTTGCCCTGTGTACGTGGTCGTGAAGACCCCACCCGCCCCGAGGTTAACGATAACTGCCGGACCCGAGTCAAATCCGAGGGCCGGGAACGAGCTGGCGTGGACTGCGCTCGTGGCGAGCATTCCGACGGCGGCGACGGCGGCGGCAACTGCGCCTCGGCGCGCTGCAATGGAGAGTTTTGAGGTGTACATGTGAACGGCTTTTGAGGTTTGAGGATTATCCGAACTGCTTCGGCTACGCTAAAGCGGATTTGATGCCAGATCGGTGATATTTGTCATATACAAAGCTCAACACGTTGCAGGAAAATAGGATGTGTACCACTTTTTCCGAATGTGTGCTCAGGGTCTTAGGGAGCTTATGTAAGGAAATCCTACACATCGGATCCCCAAGGAAAACCCTTAGTCATACCGCATCATATTCATTATTAACGTGTTACGAAATAAATGAACAGAGTTAGCAGTCAGTTCAGAAAATGTTAAGAAAGTTGACACTTTCGAATCTTTGGCAACCAAAGCCATCGAGGGACGGGGGCAACCCTCCTCATCCCCCGTTCCCCCTATCTAGTCGCCCACGAAGAGCGCCAGGGAATCGAGACGGAGGCACCGGCGAATTGGGACGAACACCTCTAGATTTGTTAGCACTGGCGGTGGCGCTAAACTCAGAACAACCGACGAAACGGCGGTGGTGCCAGCGGGAGGAATCGAACCTCCGACCAAGGGCTTATGAGTCCCCTGCTCTACCGCTGAGCTACGCTGGCGGACCGACCGAAGGGCGGGGATAATTACGGAGGTGGGGAACGGCCCGCAAGTCGTTTTCCATTTCGGCCTCAAGGCCGCAAGGGATCCGCGGCCAGGTTACCTGCCCGTTGCTCCCCGGACGGCTTTCATGATTGGATGAGCGGACGCAGGTTGGAACAAAACCCTATGTCGCAGATCAAATTTGGAACCGATGGCTGGCGCGCCATCATCGCGGATGAGTTTACCTTCGCCAATGTCGCCCGGGTGGCGCAGGCGACGGCCGATTACTGGAAGCAGCACCCGGTGAAGGGGACGGTGGCCCATGCCGTGGTGGGCTACGACCGAAGATTCCTTTCCGATCAGTTCGCCCGTCGGGTGGCCGAGGTGCTTGCCGGCAATGGATTCAAGGTCACGCTTTCGGACTCCCCGGTTCCCACGCCCGCGGTGTCCTATGCCGTGAAGCAGCTGAAGGCAATCGGGGGCGTGATGATCACCGCCAGCCACAATCCGCCCGCGTTCAATGGCTTCAAGCTAAAGGCCTGGTTTGGCGGATCGGCCGATCCGGTCATCTGCCAGGGCGTCGAGGCCCTGCTCGACAGCACCCCGGTCAAGCACACCCTCATCGAGCACGCGTTGTCCTCGAAGGCGGTGGTGGTGAAGGATCTCCGTGCGCCCCACTACGCGGCCTGCAAAAAGTTGGTGGAATTTGACCGCATCGCCGCGTCCAAGCTGAAATTTGCCCACGAGGCGTTGTATGGGGTCGGCGCCGGGTGCTTCGACGAGCTCCTGGCCGGCACCACCTGCCAGGTCACGACGCTCAATGCGGAGCACAACCCAAATTTTGGCGGCATCAATCCCGAACCGATCGCCAAGAACTACGTCAAGTCGGCCGCGTACCTAGCCAAGCACCCGCACGACCTCTGTCTCGTCACCGACGGCGACGCCGACCGTGTGGGCGGCATGATGGGCAACGGCGATCTGCTGACCACGCATCAGATCATCTGTCTCCTGCTGCGTCATTTTATCGTGAACCGCCGTCAGACCGGCCGGGTAATCAAGGCTCTGACCACCACCACCATGGTCGACCGGATCTGCGCCAAGTTCGGTCTCGAACTCGTCGAGACCGGCGTCGGCTTCAAGTACATCGCGGCGGAGATGATCCGCGGCGAGGTGCTCCTCGGCTTCGAAGAGAGCGGCGGCATCGGCTTTCCGGGTCACATTCCGGAGCGCGACGGGATTCTCGCCGGATTGATGCTGCTGGAGATGCTGGCGCGCGAAAAGAAGCCCCTGCGCACCCTGATCGACGACCTCGAGCGCGAATTCGGGCCGCACCGCTATGCGCGCATCGACGTGCACTTCCCTCTGGAGAAACGCGCCGCGCTGATGCAGTTCTGCAAGCTCAACCCGCCCGCCAAGCTGCTGAAGTCGCCGGTCGCCGACGTGAAGTCGAACGATGGCGTGAAGTATATCGCGAAGGACGGCTCCTGGCTGATGCTCCGGGGCTCGGGCACCGAGCCCATCCTGCGCATTTACGCCGAAGCCAAGAGCGACGC
>JANXMD010000585.1 GCA_025354845.1 Verrucomicrobiota bacterium
CGACATAGCCCTGCACGCTCGCGCCCTGATCGCGCTTGCTCATTTTGGAGCCGTCGAGATTCAAGATCAGCGGGATGTGGGCGTACTTCGGCGGCTCGACTCCGAAGGCCTTGAACAGTGCGATGTGCTTGGCGGTGTTGCTGAGATGATCTTCGCCGCGAATGACGTGGGTGATGCCCATTTCGAGATCGTCCACCACGTTGACGAAATGGAACACCGGAACCCCATCGCTGCGAATAAGCACCCAGTCCGGATCCACGGCTTCGCGATCGGTGAGGGGTCGGACCACATCGCCCACCACCAAATCGGGAATGGTGACCGGATCGCGGGTCATGCGGAAAAACAGGGCGCCGTCCTTTTCGTAGGCGAATCCTTTCGCTTTCAGTTCCTCGGCGCGTCGGCGGTAGATTTCGCCGCGCCGGCTTTGGAAGTAGGGGCCCTTGTCGCCGCGGACGGGGCCGTCGGCGTCGCCGGTCAGCGGGCCTTCGTCCCAGTCCAGTCCCAGCCAGCGGAGTCCGGACAGGATCACATCCACCGCAGCCTGCGAGTTGCGGGCGTTGTCGGTGTCCTCGATGCGGAGGACGAACGTGCCCCCGGTGTGGCGGGCGTAGAGCCAATTGAACAGGGCGGTGCGCGCCCCGCCGACGTGGAGGTAGCCGGTGGGCGAGGGGGCAAAACGAACGCGAACGGGTGCCGACATGGGAGGGGGACTCTACGAGAGGACCTGGCGATCGTCCATGGCGCACGCGCGATGCGCGACAAGCGACGCGCGAAGGCAAAAGGGAAAAGGAAAAAGGCAAAAGGAATGCAGGAACGGTAGCCGCCGAGGGAACGAGACGGACAGGGCGCTGCGACACTTCGAAGGCAGAAAGGGGGAAGGAACGACAAACATGTCGCGGGCCTTCAGCCCTTGAGGGCGACGTGGGCGAGATTCCTGGGGCTCGCGCCCCAGGCTAGAGTTGTTGCGGGGCTTTGCCCCTTGGACCTTGGACCTTGGACTTTGGACCCTCCCGATCGGGATTCTCGGTCAACGCAAGCGACCCTCCCACACCGTCACCGCCGAGCCGGTGAGTTCAATTCTCTCCCCCACGCACCGGGTTCCCACAGCGCCACCGCGGCGACTGGCCTGCCAACCCCGGAGCGTATCGCGTCCGAGGCGTTCGCTCCAATAGGGTGCCAGCGTGCAGTGGGCGGATCCGGTGACCGGATCTTCGGCAATGCCGCAGGCCGGGGCGAAGAAGCGCGACACGAAGTCGAAGGCCGGATCGGCGGACTGAGCGGTCACGATGATTCCGCGGACCGGCAACAGGGCGAGGTGGCCTTGATCCGGTTTTAGTGTGCGAACCGTGTGGTCGTCGGGTAGTTCGCAGAGCCAGTCGTCGACGCTGCGTCCGCTCCATTTCGGGCGTTGTCCCAATCCGGCGACGAGCGCCTCGGGCGGTTCTGCCGCGATTGCGGGCCGGGAGGGAAAGTCCATGACGATGCCGCCTGTGGTTTTTTTGCAGACGAGTTCTCCACTGCGCGTGGTGGTAAAACGCGCTGCTTGATCGAGGGCCAACCGACCGGATTCCCAAAGCGCATGGGCGGCGGCGAGAGTGGCGTGACCGCAGAGATCGACTTCTACGGCCGGTGTGAACCAACGGAGGCACCAAGCGTTCCCGTCTGGAATCACAAATGCGGTTTCGGAAAGGTTCATTTCCGCGGCGATCGATTGCATCGACGCGTCGCTCAGGGTGGCGTCCGGAAAGCACACGGCGGCGGGGTTGCCGCGGAACGG
>JANXMD010000600.1 GCA_025354845.1 Verrucomicrobiota bacterium
GAACATTGTCGATGGCGACGTTCTGCGCGCCACCGAGGCTGGAGCCGGAATGCCAGACGAGCCACAGGGTGGTGCCAGGTGCCCAATCGGGAATGGTGATTCCAGTGGCCTCTTGGCTTACCTGATTCGCCGGTTGCGTGCCGTCACGAATCTCGGTCGTCGAAGAAGTCGGGAACGCCACGTTCAACGCATCAAAATAGGTGAGCGAGGCGGAATTGACTTCGTTGGTCGGAAACGTCGCCGACGAGCCGTTGGGATCGACGAGCACGCCGAACTGCAACGACTGCTGGATCGGGTTGTTGCGCCAGAGCTCCCCGGTGAATCCGACGCTTATCTTGTTCAAGGTCCTTCCGGTGTTGTTCACCATACCAACACCAAGGGCGATCGTGCCACTCTTGGACGACGTCAACAGGCCCAGCGAACGATTCGTGGTCTGAGTCGTCAGTCCATTGATGTTGTTATAATTGAGTCCATTATCAATCAGGCCGGCCGCACTTTGATCGCCGGAGGTCGCGGCAAACAATAGTGGCTTGGCACTGTATCCATACCACCCGCTCATCTGGGCACCGAGGCCAAAGCCCCCGAGGCCGCCCGATCCAAAAATCGGATACCCAAAATCAACGGGATTATCGATCGAGTAATCGATCTCAACACTCGCAGTGGAAGAGGCATAGACGATGTTCGTCGCAATCCCCACGATGTTTGTCACGACAAAGCTCATGTTCTGAGGGTTTGAGGCCTCATAGCTTCCGCCGCCCGGAATTGGAAGTGCATCAAAGTTCTGCGTGTAGAGTTGTCCGGAGTTCGTGTAGTTGACGAACGTGTGGGATGCAGGTTGCGTAAAGAGTCTCAGGGACACCGGTGCGCTGGTGATCGACCCGGAACTGTTGCTGAACACTGCCACAAAGTTCGTTGCGTCGGCGGCAACCGTGGAATCAAGCGTCAGCGTGGAAGTCACCGGCTGATCTTGAGTATCCGACTGAGTGAATCGGCCGCCAATGGGCACGGGCGTGAGCACCGTACCAGGAAGGCTCGACTTGGAAGAAAGAAACCACTGCGCAGTCGTCTGAAATCCAGCCACCGTTGCGCTGAAGCTCACAGATCGTCCGGCAAATGTGGTAGCGCCCAACGGGGGCTGGACAAACACCGGCGCGGCATTCTTGACAATGAGGTTGGCAACCAAGGAGGTAGAAGTTCCAGCCACGTTTTTCGCAGCGATCGAATAGGCGCCGGAATCCGATGCCTGTGCATTCACCAACTGGAGGGTGGTGGTTTTGGTGCCGCTGAATTCGCCCGAATCAGTCAGGGCAATTCCGTCCTTGAACCATTGGAACGCACTCTTGGCGTCAGTTCCATCCACCTTGGCGACAATGCTGTAGTTGCCGCCGATGAAATCCGTCAGATTCTGTACGGAACTGATCGACGGAAGCACCGGGGCAGGAGTTACCGTGAGTCTTCCGTTCGCAGAGGTGGTGGTTCCGTAGCTGCTTGAAACAACGCACCGGAAGATCGTGTTGTTGGCCGAAAGCTGAACCGAGGGCAGGATCAACGTGTCGCGGGTCTCGCCAAGCAGAATGTCCGCGTTCCGGTACCACTGATAGGCGACCGCAAATTTGGAATCGACCCCCACCTTGAATTGAACCGTATCTCCGACAACCGCAGACCAGTCCGTTGGTTGCTGAGTCAGGAGCGGACGGAGGTCGGGCGTGAAGGTAACCGACTTGTAAACGACGTAGTTGTTTCCAAGCGCAGGATTGGGGACCGGGGCCTGAACAACCGTTTTCAAGATGGCCGAGGTAGCAATGATGTTCTCACCCGACGATTCGGTCAGATAGTCATCAATTCGGATCACCCGATTTCCATAGTAGGTCAATGCCCCCTTCTTGGCATCACGCGGATCAAATCCAGGACTGTCACCGGTCGTCGCAAAAACGATCGGATATTGGCCCGCCCAATCAACGGTCAGGCTGAAGCATCCAACCAGCGTGTTGGTGCTCGCGGGATTCAAGCGAATGCCGGTCTGCCAGTTGGTGTATCCGGGAATGCTTAGATTGTGCGCCAGCTTCCAGGCCTGGCCGATCTTCACGTACTTCTGAATCCCAGATTTTGTGTCGGCGACATAGGCGGTATCGCCAGCCGGATTGATGTCAAACCCGACACAATTCTGGTATTGGGCGTCCGCAGGAATCTCGAGATGAGGAAAGGAGGCTGAGGTCGGGTACGGATACGGCTTCAAGTTGAAGCCGACATGCGAGTAGATGCCGGGCGGCAAGTTGCCGGATTCACCGCTCTTCACGCTGTTGTAGAGCGTGCCATTAATAATCTTGGAGCAGGAGGTCAGCACCAAGTTCTGAACCTGAATCGGACTTTCACCGGTATTTGCGTTGTAGTAGAGACTGCCATATCCGTTTCCGCAGCCCCAAAAGTTTCCCGCTCCATCCGTGACAGTTCCGCGGGGATTCGTCTTTCCCTGTGCAATTCCATACCATGAGGGGCCACGATACACATTCACGTATTTACCGAAGGCATCAACCGTACCGATACCGCGGTCATAGTTGAGGTTCGACGGCGCCAGAGGAGGCGTGGGGAGCGCGGTTGGAAAGATGGAACAGATGTCTCCGCAGTATCCACCGAACGCGAGCGTGGTACGATCCGCCGACAGGGTCAGATTCCCTTCCGTTCCGGCGTTGCCGTTGACCCAGATCGATGTAGGTCCGGTGGACGGGATGGCCACCTGAACGGTCGGAACGGTCTGATTGACCCCGATTGGATCAAACTGGTCGATGAAGTAAGGGTTTTGCCGGCTGGCCCAAATGTCCGACGGCACGGAACCGCGCGCCGGGCCTCCGTCACCCAACTGCAGGACCGCCAAGCGGCCGGGGGTGAACACAAGAGATTGAGCCACCATACGTGGGGTCAGGCAGATCAATAACGCGAAGAAGAGCGTGAACCTTGTAGTTTTAGGACGTAGGAACAGCATGAGTTCTGGTTTTTTGTCCGACGATTGAGTTTGTAGGATTCGAATGGTGACGACAGCTACATGCCAAACTCGCGGCGCGACGGTGACGATTCGGAGACATGAGACGTTGAGAGGACACATCTATCATTCTTCGGCCAAATCACCCGAGCACGTCACACTATTAACACACTTCGGACACGTATTCGTCATGGTCAGTCTGGATTGTGAGGTGAGTTGCCTCTGAAGACCATGCGCCCCTCTCTCCCTCGCTCCCGTAGCGGTTTCACGTTGATCGAGCTGCTCGTCGTCATTGCCATCATTGCCATTTTGGCGGGCATGCTCCTTCCCGCCTTGGCGAAGGCCCGCGAGCAGAGTCGTCGGGCCGCGTGCCTGTCCAATTTGCGGCAATGGGGCCTTGCCTTGACGATGTATGTGGACGACAGCAACCAGGCATTCCCCACCACCAAAATTCCAAACGGAACTCCCGGATTTCCTGGCAACGAGGATACCCCGACTTGGCTGGATCTCACCGACGTGGAATTCGTGAACAACGCCAATGGCACCGCCTATGGACGAGACGCCTGGTTCAGTGCGCTTCCCCCCTATATCAAGGCGAAACCCCTTTACTCCTATGCCATCGACGGACCGTCCGCCTATGCGCAATACAATCAGGGGCACGACATTTTCCATTGTCCCACTGCTATGTCCCAGCCCAAGGATAAGCTGATCTCGGCCGATCGGGTGATCTTCCAGTACGGAATGAATTCGAAAGGCATGTGGGAACAGTACGGCACGGTCCAGGTCGCCCGGCTCAAGTCGGACGTCATCAAGAGTCCCTCGGCATTTGTAATGTTCTCCGACAATCGGGTCCTCGCAAGCGAGGTGCCCTATTACGGAACGGACGCAGACAAGCAGGGAACCCTGGGAAGCCCGCAGAACTACACGAGCCGATTCTCATCGCGTCATAACGCCGGGGGGAACATCACCTTCAGCGACGGACACGCGGCGTATTTCAAGTATTCGTACGTCGCGGTTCCCAACAACGGCAAACCCTCCGATCCAGGCCGGAACGACATCCACTGGAGTCACGACGGCACTTCTGTGGATGGTTTGCATCCTTAATGGATTTTCAGGAAAACACTCTGATGAGTTCGTTAAGCACGTCCCCAGGGGCACTTCATCGCGTCCTGATTCATTTTTTGTCTCAGTTCTGGATCTTGTTGTTCGCGGGAGTCGTGGCAACCGCGCCGACAGCGATGGCCGATGCGGATGCCTCCTCAGATCCAATCGTCTTCTCCTTCGCGACCGTCGGGGATTCCCGCTACGAGAGCAAAGCCGTGGACGCAACACCCGAGGAGCAACTCTGGCTTCAGCACGTTCGACCTCTTGCCCGAATCCTGCGCGAAATTGGGGCTCAACACCCGAAGGCATTATTTTTCAACGGGGACATGATCATGGGCTACAGCACCAACGCCCACGTCCTCAACCGGCAGTACGCTTATTGGCGCGGTATGGTGGTCGGCCTGATGGAGACTGGAACCTACGTCGTACCCGTTCCGGGCAATCACGAGGTTCAGATCAAGGAGGTGGTGGGCGGAGTGACCAACAAAGTTGCTCATCCGGCTGGAGAAAAGGCGTGGCGGGCCAACATGGGTGACCTGATTCTCGCGACCAATCGATGGCAAGAGACCTCTGGAGAGGCTGTGACGGCCTGGAACCTCGACAACCATCCAGTCGTGGGGGGATCGGACGGGATTCTGACCGACCAAACCCAACTCAGCTACTCCTTCGACTGCCGGGGAATCCACTTCTGCATCCTCAACACCGACGCTGTGGGGCAGGATTCCCATGCTCCAGTCCAATGGGTTTCCAGTGATCTGCGGGCCGCGAAGGCCCGTGGAAACAGGCATTTTTTTGTGTTCGGGCACAAAATGGCGTTCACCTATCAATTTCGAGAAACGGAGACCGAAAAGACCAAAGGCCTCGATGTCTTTCCCGAGAACCGGAATGCGTTTTGGAATCTGGTCGAAGAATTCGGAGCGACCTACTTCTGCGGTCACGAGCACATTTACCACTCCATGGTACCACGGCCGAACAGCCCGCATCCATCGTGGCAGATCATCGCAGGATCAGGTGGATCCCCGTTTGAAGCCAAGCCTGGCGAAAGCAGCAATCCGAATGACCGCACCTACGCCTGGGCGCACGTCACCGTGCGAGCGAGTGGGCGCGTGACGATGGACGCATTCGGATTCGACGACCATTTCGGTCCAACAAGAAAGATCGAGTCGATCGAACTCTCGCCAGGATCCGCGCCGAAACCCTGAGTCCTCCACTTTGTACTTAGGTGCGGACTGCCCAACGCAGTTTCGCCGGAGCACTGCGCGGATTCGCCCGTAGTTCTTCGCTCCCGGGCCGGATGACGTCTTCGGCGATTGATGCGTACACTCCGGAACGAAGCCCTTCTTGGAACGCTTTCTTAACCCGCCGATCTTCCCCTGAATGAAACGTCAGAATCGCCACGCGACCGCCGGGCTTCAGACAGAAGGGCAGTGACCGAAGCAACGACTCGAGAACACCGAACTCATCATTGACTTCGATTCGTAGCGCCTGAAAGACCCGTCGTATGCAGGCGTTTTCCCCTTCGCGATCTCCTCGACGCCCCGTGGAGCGCAAGGCCTCGCGGATCACCTGAGTCAGGCGGCCGGTTCGCGTGATGGGTTCCTGTTGCCCTGCGACCACCATCGCCGAGGCCAGCAGCGCGGCATCCGGCTCGTCGGCGTTGTCGGCAAGCGCGGTTGTAAGGTCATCGACCGACGCACGCGCCAACCACTCGGCAGCGGACGGAGGTTTGTTGGGATTTAGTCGCAGATCCAGCGGACCATCCTCCTTGAAGGTGAACCCGCGGGCGGGGTCGTCCAATTGCATGGAAGAGACTCCCAGGTCGGCGAGCAACCCGTCCACGCCCTCGATCCCCTGCTCTGCCAGCACCTGGGACAATCCAGCGAAATTCCGACGGACCGGCACAAACACGTCCGGACCAAATCCCGCGGCGCGAAGCCGCTCGACAGTCCGCGGCTGTTCGATCGGATCGACATCGAGGCCGATGACGCGACCTCCGGGCACCACCGCCTGAAGCAATTCCCGGGCATGACCGCCGTAGCCCAGGGTGCAATCCACCACCACCGCTCCCGGCGACAATTGAAGCGCCTCGAGAATTTCCCGGACTAAAATCGGCCGATGCATGCCCGCCGGTGTCTTTCCGGACGCCAGCACCTTGGCCACGTCGTCCCCATAGCGCTCGGGTGCGTGCTCCTTGTACTTCTCGGAGAACTTCCTGGGATTGCGCCCCGAATAGCGTTCCCGCCGTTTGGGTCGCGGAGGGTCACCCGGCCCTCCGGACCGTGGCGGTGGTGTCGAATCGGGGTTCACTTGCGCTTCCGGCTCGCGGCCACTTCGGACGTGTTGATGGTCGCGCGGTGGCGGGCAAATGCCGGACGCAGGGAACGGCTCAACTCATCCTGCAACGCCTGCAGTTCGGCGTAGCGTGCCGCCCTCGCCGAATCTGGAGTCGCAGTCTCCGCACGGTTCAGCGTCACAAAGGTGTCGGTGATCTCCTCGATCGAAACGGCTTCCCCCTTCGCTCGACGCCAGCTCCACAACGCCTGCAACGCGGCGCCATACGCCGCGCCCTCTGAGACCTTGAGCGTCACCACCTCGGCATTGAAGACATCGGCCATGATCTGACGCCAGAGCTTCGACTTGGCGCCGCCGCCGGTGGCGCGAACCTGTGTGGCTTTCACGCCCAGCTCGGCCAGGCGACGCAACCCATAGTTCATCCCCAAGGTCACGCCCTCCATCGTGGCGCGGGCGAAATGGGATGCGGTGAAGGTCTTGGGGCGCACCCCGAAATAGACACCGGTTCCGTCGGGAATGTTGGGTGTCCGCTCGCCCTCTAAATACGGCACGAGCACCAATCCGTCCGAACCGGCGGGCGCTTTCGCCGCCGCCTTCTCGAACTCGGCGTGATCCAACTCGAAGTCGCGACGCACCATCTCGGTGGCCACCGTCACGTTCATGGTGCAAAGCAGCGGCAGCCAGCGGTTGGTGGAATCGCAGAACGCCGCGATTTCCCCCTGCGGATCGATCACCGGCTTCTCCGCGCAGGCGTAGATGGTGCCGCTGGTACCGAAGCTTGCCGTCACCACGCCCTCGCGGGTGTTTCCGGTGCCGATGGCGCCCATCATATTGTCGCCGCCGCCGGCGCTGACCAAGACCCCCGGATTCAATCCCAGCGCCGCCGCCGTTGTCGCGGTGAGCTGACCGGCGGGCACATCACTCGATGAAAGCTTCGGAAGTTTCCCGGCCAGATCGGGATCAATGGCCCCGATCGCCGCCTCCGACCACCGGCGCTTGCGAACGTCCATCAGCGCGCTGCCCGAGGCATCGCCGTATTCCATGAATGCATTCCCGGTCAGCCAGAAATTCAGGTAGTCGTGCGGCAGGAGGACCGTGGCCAGCCGGGCGTAATTCTTGGGTTCATTCTTTTTCAGCCAGAGAATCTTGGGCGCCGTGAAGCCGGGAAGGACGGCATTGCCAGTGGCGCGGATCGCCGCCTTGGGGCCGCCGAGCGCTGCCGTGATCTCGCCGCACTCGGCGGTGGTGCTGGTGTCGCACCAGAGCTTCGCCGGACGGATCACCTGCCCCTTGGCATCGAGCGGAACAAACCCGTGTTGCTGACCACTCACGCCGATGGCCACCACTTCGCCCGCACGCGCGGACGCCTGTTTGAGCGCGGCCCGGATGGCCGTCGTCGTGGCGTCGACCCAGGTTTTCGGATCCTGCTCCTTGGCACCCGCCGGGAGTCCAGCGATCAGATCGTACGCCGCGGAACCGCTGCCCAAAACGCGGCCCGATTTCGCCTCAACGACGAGGGCCTTGGTGGACTGGGTGCCGGAATCGATGCCAATCAACAACGAGCGCGATGCCATAAAGAAAAAAGTCGTGCCGGTACGAACGTGAGGTGACGTGAAACGGGGAAACAGTGGGACAGTCTCGGGCGACTGTCCATCACGCGGCGCCTGCCGGCAACCCGGCGCGGATCCAGGCCTGGACGAGCGGATGCACCCGTCCGTGCAGCGCCGCGCGTTCCGGTTGGAACAGGGTTCCAGCGAAAAACCGGTGCCCAATCCATTCACCGCCGCGAATCTCCCCGGCGGCGTCCACCGCGGTGAAGAGAAATCCTGCCTGCTCCAAGCGATCCCGATACACCGGATTCACCCCAAAACGGCAATGATACCCCTCCTCGGTCTGGTCTGATCCCACCCACCCGCGCAAGCGGCTTCCCGGGAGGAACCACACCGAACCGCGAGCCTCCACCAGGCCGCAGGCAAGCGGAGCGATCACGCATTCGACCGCGCCAGGATCGAGTTCCGCATGGGTCGCCGACCTCAGCCCACAGACGTGCTGCGCCACTTCCAGAATCGCGTGTTGAAATCCGCCGCAAGTGCCGAGGAATGGAGTCCCGTGCTCGCG
>JANXMD010000644.1 GCA_025354845.1 Verrucomicrobiota bacterium
GCATGCAGGCGGGACACGAGCGCGAGATCCCCATTTCCGTCGACGGCATGACCACGAGCGCCTTTCTCTCGCATCCGGTGCCGTTCAAGCCGGGGACGCGTTTCCTCTACAACACCCCCGCCACCTTCATGGCCTCGGCCATCGTGCAGAAGGTCACCGGGCAGACGGTTCGGGAGTATCTCCTGCCGCGTCTGTTTGAGCCGCTGGGTATCGTGGAGCCGACTTGGGACAAAAACTCTCAGGGAATCTCACTGGGGGGTTACGGCCTCAGTGTGCGCACCGAGGACATTGCCAAGTTTGGTCAATTGTACCTTCAGAAAGGCCGCTGGCAGGGAAAGCAACTGCTCCCGGCAAGTTGGGTGGAGGCCGCGACCTCGCGCCAGACTTCCAATGGCAGCAACCCGCGCAGCGATTGGGATCAGGGCTATGGCTACCAGTTCTGGCGCTGCCAGCATAACGCGTATCGTGGCGATGGAGCCTTCGGACAGTATTGTCTGGTGATGCCGGATCAGGATGCCGTGATCGCCATCACCAGCGGATTGAAGGACATGCAAGCGGTGCTGAATCTGGTGTGGGACCGCCTGCTTCCGGCCATGCAATCGCATCGGCTGCCGAACGATCGCGTTACCGAACAGCAATTGATGAAAACGCTCGCAGGTCTGACCCTGCCAGTCGCCCGCGGCGCCGAAAGCTCATCGGCCATCGCCAGCGTGGTGGGGAAGCGCTACGCCATCGCATCGAATGAGCAGGGGTTGGAGGCTCTCACGGTGAACCGTTCCGACGCGAGCGGTACGACCCTGACACTTCGCTTCCAAGGCCAGGATCGCGTGGTTCAGCTCGGGGCCGGAAAGTGGGTGAAAGGGCAGTTGAAGTTCGGCATTTTCCCGGACCGCCAAGTCGCCTCCAGCGCCGCCTGGGCAGCGAGCGATACGTTGGTGGCCAAGCTGTGCTTCCCGGAGACGCCGTACACCTTCACTCTAAAAATAAAGTTCGCCGGCAACGACGTGGAGGTCACGCCTGAATCCAACGTGGCGATCTTCCCCATGCACCTAGCGCGTTGGACGGGCAGGGGGGAGTAAGTGCTGGACGGAAATCAGTAATCAGTAATCGGTAATCAGTAGGTCAGTTCTCCAGGGCGTCGCCCAGTGTCCCTACGATTACTGATTACCGTTCACTCCCACTACCCCACTCGCTGCGCCGGGATGACCACCCGGTCGCGCCGGGCATGACGTGCCTCCAACTCGTGGATGGACTCGACAACGAGCGGCAGGTTCATCTCGTGGACTTCGAAGCCGCGACCGATTTCGCGCAGCAAGGTGATGGTCAACTCGCCGCCGAGATGCTCGCGAAACTCTTCCAGTCCGGCGATCACCAAGAGTTGATCGTTCTCGTCGCGGTGCAGCAACTCGCTGGCGAACAGGTCGAATCCCACCCGCTCC
>JANXMD010000668.1 GCA_025354845.1 Verrucomicrobiota bacterium
GATGGGCCCACGCCGTGACCGCTGACGTCGGCAACGACCAACCCGAGCGCGCCGTCGGCCATCGGGAGCCAGTCGAAGTAGTCCCCGCCCGCGGCGTCGGCGGGATGCGACGCCCCCGCGATGTCGAATCCCGGCAGAGTGGGGGCAGCCTTGGGAAAGAGGCGTTGCTGGATCTCGCGGGCTGCGGCGAATTCCTGGCGACTGCGGCGCAGCTCCTCCTCGGCGCGGCGGCGTTCGGTGATGTCGCGGAAAAAGGCGACCACCCACTGTTCCTCGCCCAGGCGCATTTCAGTGAAGGCGATGTCCACCTCCACCGCCGAGCCATCGCGGCGGCGACCGGCGGTTTCCAGGGCACGCGGCGCGGCCGTGATGCGCGTTCGGGCCCACCAAGTTTCGGGCGGCAGTCCGGAGGGTTGAAAGAGATCCATGCGCGATCCCGCCACCTCCTCGGGCGCCCAGCCAAACACCGATTTCACGGCCGGACTGGCAAAACGGATGGTGCCGGTGATGTCGATCAACAACACGGCGTCGGTGGAATTTTCCCACACCGAGCGATAGCGGAGCTCGCTCTCCCGCATCGAATCCTCGGCGGTTCGACGCGCCTTCCGGACCGCGGCCTCGCGCAGTTCACGTTGTACTGCGGGCACCAATCGGCCGAGTGCTCCCTTCATGAGAAAGTCGTGCGCTCCGGCCTTCATCGCCTCGATCGCGACGCCTTCCTCAATGCCGCCGGAAATGATGATAAACGGCACATCAATTCCGGTGGATTGAACCAGCGCGAGGGCTTCCGGTGCGCTGAATCCGGGCATGGTGTGGTCGCTCAGGATGAGATCCCAGGGCTCGGCAAGCAGGGTGCTGCGCAGATCGACTGCGTTGGCAACGCGACGGTGGATGACCTGCCAGCCGCCGGCGCGCAGCAGAGCGGTGAGGACGAAGGCATCCGGTTCGGAATCCTCCACCACGATCACCCGCAGGACGGGGCGGGCGGCGGGTGGTGGAGCAGCCGGGGCTGAGGCGGGAGGATTCATGGAGCGCAAACCGCGAAGCCGAGTTCTAGTCCCCCCCGGGTCGCGGTGCAATGGCGCGAACGACCCGAACCCTACCCAACCGCGGAGACGCGGAGACGCGGAGATCGAAGTTCGGAGATGGGAGATGGGAGATGGTTCGGAGCGCCGGCATCTTGCTGACTTTGGACTTTGGACTTTGGACTTTGGACTTTGGACTTTGGACTTTGGACTTTGGACTTTCGACTTTCGACTTTCGACCTTGCCCCCCCGGGGATTCCCGAGCTTGCGCCGAGGCCGCGGAACTGCGGGGATGGGTGCGTGATTTCCAGTCCGCCAGAGTCCGGGGCCACCGTGGATCGTCTCTCTGAGTCTGAGCTTCCACCACCGTCGCTTCAACAGTCGGTGATTCGCGGCGCGTTGGGATTCACTCTCGTAAGCGTCGCCGGCTTCGCGCCGTGGGCGGTTTTTGGTCGACCGTTGTATCGGTGGATCGGTGAAGCCGGATTGTACGCGATCTGCGCCGTGGTCTTCTTGGGCTTGAGCGGTGTGGTCCTGCATCGACTCTTGGCCGGACCCGGATCCCTGGTGCGCTTCTACAAGCTCTTTCTGCCTGCGTTCGCCGCCTATTCCGTCGCCTGGATCGGCGGTTGGATGGCCCTGCACGGTCACGCCGGAAGCTGGCTCGGCCTCTTCCTCGGGGCAGTCTGCTTGGGCGGGTTGCTGGCCCGTGGATTGGACGCGCCGAAGGAGACGCTGCAGGTGATTGCGATTCTATTTGTGCTGAACGCCGCTGGCTATTTCGGAGGCGGTTGGCTGGAGGGATGGCTCATGCATGCCAAGGGCCTTCCGTTGGCGAAGGACGTGCAGGCGATGCTGGCCATGACCCTGTGGGGTGTCGGCTACGGATTCGGCCTCGGCGCGGGATTGGGAATCACGTTTTGGCGGTGCCAGAGGCGGTGAGTCCAGAGATGGGAGATCGAAGATGGGAGATGGGAGATCGGGCCGTAGCCGCCGAGGGGACGAGGCGGCTGGGACGCCGCGGAACATCGAAGGCAAAGGGGATAAGGAAAAAGGAAAAAGGCAAAAGGTCAGGATGCTGGGGGCCTGGGTACGGAGTCGCGGGCGTTCAGCCCTTGATCTCCAATCGGGGCGTTTCTTGGGACTCGCGCCCCAGGCTAAAGTTGAGACGGGCGTTTGGTCCGCAGATCTTCAGCAGTGTTACCTCCGACATTCGACATTCGACTTTCGACTCTGTTCAGGGCAATCGCTTCGCTCGATAGAGCCTGAATCGGTTGGTGACGGACTCCGCATCCAGCACCAACTGCGGTGATTGCGTGAGAGTGATCGTCGTGAGCGGTTGCCAGTCGGTGCCGTCGGCTCGGTTGACGGACTCGATCAGGTACTTGCCACCCAACTCGCCGCTGACCCGGACGACGGTGTATTGCGCGGTGGCGAGCAGGGGATCGAGTACGGTGACGGTCACTGCCGTGGTGGTGGCACTCCCCGCTGCGTTCCGGATGATGGCCCGGTAGCTGCCGCTGTCGGTGCCCCGCAGAGACGTGAGAACCAGCGAGTTCGTATTGGATCCGTCAATTGGCTTGCCGTCTTTTTGCCATTCGTAGGAATACGGGCTGGTGCCGGTCACCGAGACGGCAAGGGCCGTGGTGGCGCCCAAGGCGAACGAACCGCCCATGGGTTGACTGACGATGGAAGGCGGTTGGGGTGCCCCAGTGTCTATGGGGCTGAGCAGGAAACCATGCGCCTCGCCATTGAAGGTGGCGCTCCCCACGATTTGCCCCTTGTCGTTGATGGCCTTCGCCGACGTCAGGACCCAACCGCTGCTGGCGATGAGCGTGTTGAGATCGGTCATCGCCCCATTGCGGTAAATGAAGGCACGAAGGGTTTTGTCGGCGAGCGTGGAGTCCCCCACCACGATCCCGTTGTTGTTGATATCCCGCGCTGCCGCATTCAATCCGCCGAGGGTGCCGAGGTTGGTGGCAGACCCTCCGGAAACCACGAAGGCCGGATTCGGCTGCAAAATGGGAGCCCCACCGGCATTGCGAACAATGCCCACCACCTGGCCGGCGTTGTTGATGGCCGTTGCCGTGCTCGTGTACACCGGACGTGGACCGTAGAGATTCTCGACGATGGAAGTCAGATCCAGAAGGGCGGGTGTCCCACCCGGAAAGGCGAAGGTGGCAGCGCGGTCCAGACCGAATCCCGGCGCGATACTTCCTGCCGCGATGCCGGAGTCGTTCAACGC
>JANXMD010000693.1 GCA_025354845.1 Verrucomicrobiota bacterium
TGCCAGCGGTGGGACGCCCGAAACGGTGCATCACTGGGTGGAGTTGATCCATGACTACGTCCAGCGGTTCACGCGCCCGTGGCAGCGCGATGATCGGCTGTCGCGACTTTGGGAACAGGTGGCGGCAACCCTGGCAGGCGAGTGGTCACTGGATGCCCTGTCCGCGACGGCCCACGTCAGCGCCGAACACCTGCGCCGCCTGTGTCAACGCGAGCTCGGCCGCAGCCCGATGCATCAGGTCACTTTTCTTCGCATGCGCCGTGCGGCGCAGCTGCTGGCTGAAACCGGATTGAAGGTGGAGCTGATTGCGGCCGAGGTCGGCTACCACGATCCCTTCGTTTTCTCGAAGACCTTCAAGAAATGGACCGGGTGGCGACCCTCTGACTTTCCGGGGCGACGCCAGCGTTCGAGCGAGATCCCACCCGGACTCAATCCGCGGTGACCACCACGTAATTTCGGCGCCCCTTGCGCAGCAGCAGGTACCGGTTGAACAGAAAATCGGCGACCGTCACCCGGTGTCCCACGTCGGTGAGCCGGGCATTGTTCAGCGAGAGACCGCCACCTTCCAGATCCTTGCGTGCCTGCCCCTTGCTGGGACACAACCCAGCCTCGACCGCGAGCTCCACCGCCGGGAGGCCTTCGCCTTCGAATCGAGCCCTGGACAGCGACCGGGTCGGGACCTCTCCGACGATCTCGTTGAAGGTCGATTCCCCAATACCCTCCAGACCACCGCCAAACAGGATTTCCGACGCCCGAATCGCCTCCTGCGTCGCCGCCTCGCCATGCATCAGCGTGGTCACCGACTTGGCGAGAGCCCGATGGGCGATCCGTCCACCCGGATTCGTGGCGTGCTGCGATTCCAAATCCACGATCTCGGCCTGGCTCAGGAAGGTGAAGTATTTTAGATACCGAACGACGTCGCGGTCGTCCGCGTTCACCCAGAACTGATAGAAGCGGTAGACGCTGGTCCGGCGTCGATCCAGCCAGACGGTCCCACTCTCGGTCTTGCCAAACTTGGTGCCGTCGGCCTTGGTGATCAGGGGAAGGGTCAGGCCGAACGAGGGTTTCGAAAGTTTTTTGCGGATCAACTCGATGCCCGCCGTGATGTTTCCCCACTGATCGGAGCCGCCGATCTGAAGATCGCAGCCCAGATCTCGGTTCAGTACGTAGAAGTCGAAGGCTTGCAACAGCATGTAGCTGAACTCGGTGTAGCTGATCCCGACCTCCCGATCCTCCATGCGGGCCCGGACCGATTCCTTCGCCACCATTTGGTTGACGGTGAAGTACTTGCCAATGTCGCGCAGGAAGTCGATGAATCGGACCCCTTCGGTCCAATCGGCGTTGTCCACCAGGCGGGCCGGGTTCTCCGGTCGTTCAAACTCCAAGAGTCGCGCCAGTTGAGGGCGCACCCCGGCGACATTGGCGGCAATTTGATCGCGAGTGAGGAGCTGACGTTCTTGCGATTTTCCACTCGGGTCTCCGATGGACCCTGTCGCCCCACCGGCAACCGCGATGGGGAGGTGCCCTGCCTCTTGAAAGCGGCGAAGAGTGATCAGCGGCACGAGGCTACCGACGTGGAGGGAGTCCGCCGTGGGATCAAAACCACAGTAGAGGGTGACACGACCGGCGTGGAGCCGGCGGCCCAACTCCTCGGCATCCGTGCAGTCGGCGATCAACCCTCTCCAGGTCAGCTCTTCGTAAATAGTCATCGGAACGGCCGTTTTATCGCGGCCGAGCGGTTTAGGAACAAGGGTGAAGTTCACCCCACGGCTTCCGTCCAGAAGGCGAACTCCGTTTTTTTGAAACATTTGTAAACTGTTTTGAAACTTTTCCCCGCCCATCCGGAGAGATCTAGGTGTACCCAGTGCTAAGGCTAGGACGTCGAAGGTCTTGGAGGACTTTGGGGGTGGCCAGAGCCTGGGTTTCCTGGAGTAGGGCCGGGAATAAAACTGCGACGGAGTTCCGCTCTGCGAACTCTGTGGACACCCCGAATCAGACGCCAAGGTGTGCCCGGCTGTCCGACAGCCGGGCACTTTTGCGTTTCGAGAGGGAGCCCGAGATCGTTCGAAAGCGTCCTGGATGGCGCGAACCCAATCCCCTCAGGGAGCGACCGGATCCACGGTGACCCCAACCAGAAACGGGGCATAATCCTGGCGATACAAGGATTGCGTCCCCACCCAGTCAATGTGGTCCACCGGCACCTCTGGGTGCGGATTCACCCAATCAAAAAGGCGCAAACCCAGATACCGGCCGTTCCATTCGGTCACCGGGTTCATCGAGTAGAACGCAACGC
>JANXMD010000706.1 GCA_025354845.1 Verrucomicrobiota bacterium
GGCCAGCTTGCGGCGGAGAGCCACGACGCCGAGCACGCCAACGCCGAGGAGAGCCACGGTGTTGCCACCATCGGGGACGTGGTTGGAAACGACGCTGATGTCATCCAAGCCGAAGAAGCTCGGGTTCTGCTGGAACCCGAAGCTGATCGTGGTCAAGGCCGACGAGGCAACGACGCTGTAGGAGTACTGAGTGTAGCCGAAGGCGCTGGGATTAAGCAACGACAGAACCGTTCCACCATCCCAGGAGACCGACGCGGAGCTAGGAGTGCCACCGAAGTTCTCAAGCCAGAAGCTGAAGGTGTAGGAGGAGCTAGGAACGGTGGCCAGAGTCTGCTGATAGATACCACCGACGGATCCGACAGCACCAAAATAGGCACCAAAGTTACCGGTGTGGGCGTAAGGGGAACTGGTCACACCGGTGAAACCAGTGTTACCGAACTGGGTCCAGCCAGAGAAGTTGCCGGTTTCAAAACCAGGGTTGGTGACGAGGTTCGCGTGTGCGAACTGGGAAGCACCGAGCGCCAAAGCGCCGAGCACGAGGAGGTTGGAGGATTTCATTGCTGTAAGTACTGTCGGTTTGTTTATCACTATCCCCCACTTAAGGAATAGTCTGCGACAGGAGTAGCTAGCGGAGTGCCAAGATATTACCAACTGTCGTATCCATCGTAATTTAAACCACTTCTAAACCTAAGATCCCCCTGAGAAGCGCTTCCACTCACGCGTTTCGCTCAAAAGTGTAACCAATTCCGACAATTCGCGGAAGTGCCCGTAAAGCAAGCCGACACTCACTCTCCGACTAAACGCTCAGGTGTCTGATAATCAATAATTAAGCGAATGGGTAGCCTCCCGTCAACTACCCCGCTAGCCGCGCTCCTTTCGCCACCAGTGAAGTCGAACGCCGAATTGCTGCGGGCGCTTCGGAGCATTGAGTCCGCCAACGACGGTGCGCTCGATCAAACGCTCTCCGGCTCCTTTCAGCGTGGCCGGTGCCATGGACACCGAAGGCTTACGAATTGTGCCCGTGCTTCGTCCGTCGTTGAGGTCGTGTCCGATGGCGAAGGGCAAAAAACAAACGACAGAGCCACCGACCGTTTCACTTCGGCGAAGTGACCCATAACCATGATTCCACTGAAGCCTTGCTTCCCCTGGCCTCCCCGTGGACAGGAAAGCGCGTTCCCCATCCGTAGCGCTTTGGAATTGATTCTCATGGGGCTGACCCCGCATTCTAAAGGGCATATGAACTCGTTTCAGGGCTCGTCCAACCCCGGTTCACGCGCCAGTTCCCCCCGATCGACTGGATGGTTCCACTGGATCTACGTACTGGGGTTCGTGGTGCTGCTACAGGCCGGCTGCGCCACCTCGAAGGAGACTCGTCCCACCGCGGAGGACGCCGCCGCCTACGATGCGGGAACGATTCAGATCGGCGATCTGGTCAAGGTCAACTTCCCGGGCGCGCCCAACCTGAATTTCGCCCAAATGGTGCGCGTGGACGGCGTCCTCAATGCGGGGCAGGGCAAGGAACTTAAGGCGGTGGAGAAGACGTCCAAAGCCCTTGAGGAGGATTTGCTGAAGCTCTTCGGTGCGGATCTGATCGACAAGCGGGTCACCGTATCCGTCGAATCGGCCGGGTTCCCCGTTTTCGTATCCGGAGCCGTCCTGCGACCCGGAAAACTTACGGTCAACCGTTCAGTGACCGTGCTGGAAGCCATTGTGGAGGCGGGCGGCTTTGATATGAAGCGGGCCAACCTCCAAAAGATCCAGATCGTCCGCCAGGAAAAGGGGGTGCAGCGAACTTTCATCCTCGATCTGGACTGGGATCTCAGTGCGCCCAAGAGCCGACCCTTCCACCTGCGTCCCTCCGACATCGTGGTTGTGCCGGAGAAATTCATCTTCTTCTGACACGCGAGGGCTGAGAGCTCCCGCAAGTCACCTCAGTCCTCGAGATATCACGACGCGCAAGTCGCCGCGTCGTTGAGTTTCGAACACCTGCACCCTCGGTATCAGCGCCCTCCCTGCATGGGGAGCGTCGCTCCGCGCTCGTGCCCCTGACCGTCAGCCACGTCTGCTTTTCCGACAATCCGACAAGCCTCTTTGTCGGTTTCGCTTACAAATGGTGCAAAATCCACGAAGGATCCCACGGCTGGTCTGAACTTTTTCCAGCGCCATGCACTTGATCAAGAACGTTTTCGGTGCACAAAACAATCCTAGGCTCTTGCGGACGCGTCTTATGGCACACAGCTAGCTCTCCCTAAGGCATCAGATATGAAGGAAACTCTTAAAGCGCTGGCCTTGTCAGGACTCCTCCTCGCACCGCTCGCGAATGCGGTGCCAATCACCATCAATTTCAGTTATGACGATGGGGCGCCAGTGACGGTTGTCGCCAGCCTCAACGCCACTCCCATCGGAGGCGGTGCCTATTTGGCGACCGATGGAACCCTGACGCTGACCGGTGGCACTGGGCTCCTCAACGGAAGCTTCGACCTCGTTCCGGGTGGCCCCGATGTTTTCCCAGCTTCTGGTTTTAACGCCGACAACGTGGTTTATCCGTGGAGCGATCCGGTTCTTGATATCTGGGGGCTGGTTGGGTTCCAGTCGGCAAGTTCGTACATCAACCTTTGGGGTAACGGCCCTGGAAGTTATGGCATTTCGACCTACGATTCGGATTTAGACACCTTCTCCTATTCCTTCGAAGGTGCCGTCTCCGCCTCCATCCATATCGGTGCGCCCGACGGGGGCACGACGGTTGGACTTCTGGGTGTCGCCTTGGTTGGCATGGGCTGGGCC
>JANXMD010000734.1 GCA_025354845.1 Verrucomicrobiota bacterium
AACGCCACCTCCGCCGACCGCACCGTGATTGACGTGGAGACCGAGGATCGCGTCGGTCTGCTCTTTGCCCTGTCCTCGGCATTTCACGAGCTGGGACTCGACCTCGTCCTGGCCAAAATCGTGACCGAGAAGGGGGCGGCGATTGACAGTTTCTACGTGACCGACGTCGACCGAGCGAAGATCACCGACCCCGTGCGCCAGAAGGAGATCGAGAAACGCCTCATCAGCGCCGTGGCCGCGCTGGGACAGGGTTGAACCCACGTTTACGCTCGTCATCCAGGGGTCCTTGCGGCAGGATGCACACTCCATTGAACCCGGAACCATGATGCGTCGATTGCGATTCCTGTTCGCCGCCGCCCTGTTGTCCTTCGCCGCGGCCGGTGTGGCTTATGCCGGTGCGGACGACGACTTCATCGCGATCTACAATCTGATCCAGCAGGCGGATTCCTTCCGCGAGTCTCGACAGGCGGTGACCGCGCGGGAGGCCTACTCCAACGCACTGAGGCGCCTTCACGAGCTTCAGCGGAGTTACCCCACGTGGAACGAGCGGGTGATCAACTACCGGCTTCGCTATGTGGCCGAAAAGCTGTCCGGCCTCCCCGATACTGCTGCCCCGGCTTCAGTTGCGCCCTCCGCTCCGGCCGTGGTGACGCTTGGCGGCCCGGTGAACACCAACAACCTGGCCCCCGCCGGAGAGGTGATCGAGCAGTTCAACACGCTCAACGCCGAGATTGGGCGTCTCAGCGCGGACAAAAAGTTGCTGGAAGCAAAGCTGCGCGAGGCGCTCACGGCGCAGCCGGCACCGGTGGATCCGAAGGAGTTTCAGCAGGCGGTCGAACGCATCACCGCCTTGCAGTCCACCAACCAGGTCCTGCTCGCCAATCTGGAGAAGCAGCAGTCCGACCGAAAGAATCTCGTGGAACGGGTCGTCGCTGATGAGGCGAAAGCGGCGTTGAACGAAGCCAACCGTCAAATCCTGGCCCAAAAGATCGCCGCCTCCTCGCTGCAGAAGGAGCGCGCCGAACTCGAGGCCCAGCTCAAAAAGCTGCGCGAGGGCGATCTCAAGGAGCTCAAGAATGAGAACACGACCCTGAAGTCGCAGGTCACCGAACTGCGCAGCGACACCGAGCGCGGCAAGCAGGTGGCGGATCTCACCGGGAAGCTGGGCCGCCTCCAGACCAAGCTCGACGAGACGGTCAAGACCAACGAGCAACTGCTCGCCGACAAGGGGCGCCTGGAAAAGCAGTTGGACGATTTCAAGTCGCACCAGACCGAAGAGTCGATTGTTCGGCTGAACAAGCTTCAGACCGATCTGGCGGTGGCTCGTGCCGACGCGGGCCGGAACACGGCGCGCGCCGAGGAAATTGCCACCCAGCTCACGCGCGAGAAGACCGTTCGCCTTCGCCTTGAGCAGGACAATCAGAGCCTGACCAACCGGGTCGCCGCGCTCACCAGCCAGTTGGACGCCGCGAAGGCGCTTGAAGGCACTCTAGTCGCGGAACGTGCCGAGCGGGCCGAGGTGGAAGCTCAGCTCAAGGCAGCGGAACGTCGTCTGGCCGCAGTGGCCGTGGCTCGGCCGCCGAGTGACTCGGGAAACTCCACCCCAGCGCCCTCCGAGGATCCAGCGGCTGCGGCGCAGTTGAAGGTCATGGAGCAGGAGGTCACCCGGCTTCGGGATTCTCTCCGCGACAGTCGCGCCCGCGAAACGGAGATTCGCACGCTGCTAACCGAGGCCGAGACCCAGCGTGCGCGCGCCCAGCAGGAACGTGTTGAGCTGACCCGCCGCCTCGCCCAGGCCGAGCAGCAGGCGACAGCTGCTCCGCGTGCCCAGGACGCGCGGGCCATCCAATCCTTGGAGCAGCGCATCCGTACTCTCGAACGTCAGCGTGATGAGTTGTCCCGCCGACTGACGGTCGCCAGCCAACGGGTCACCACGCAGCAGGCAGTTGCACGGCGTCAGCGCTCAATCGCCCCGCGCGAACGAGCACTCGAATTTCGCGAATCGCGCTAGTCCGCAGCCGTGACCCGGAATGCCGGCGTTGCTTCTGCGGATCAGTTTACCGGACGCACCCGATAAAAGTTTTGCGTGTGCAGGATTCCGTCCGTGAAGTCGAAACCGGCCGACGATCCGTTGAAATTCACCATCGGCTGCCATGTGTACGGAGGCGCGAGGGAGGAAGTCGACTCGATGAGGTAGTTCCGACCCGGTAAGCCATTGGCATGAAGATGCCATTGCGACGGTCCGGTCTGCGTCACCGTCAGAGTTGGGGGGACGGTGCTTCCGGTGGTCACGAGGCTGGCGTCCGTTTGGCTGAAATAGGCCGAGAACCCAAGGGAGTAACTCGTGCTCGTCCCGAGGATTCGGGCGAAGAGGAGGCTCGCTTGGTAGGTCTCTCCGGGGCTGAGGGAATTGGCTGGAATCGTCGCCGAGGTTGCGGTGCCGTTCAGGGCCCCAGGTTGTCCGGGTTGAGGGGATTCGAACACCGTGTCCCCGGTGGGGGTGTTGATCTGAATCTGAATGAAGTCGTTGGTTCTGCCGCCGATGAAGGGGTTCCAGTTTATCGGAAAGGCGAGGGTGGGATCGACCCCCTGGGCCGCGGCGAAGTTTAGCCACTGGGGGGCGTTCGGAAACAAGCTCGAGGGCAACGGCAGCGTCACCACCTGGGTTCCATTGTGTGCCGTGTTGAGCGTGATGGAATAGGACCCAGGCGGGTACGCCACGTCGAGGGCGGCCACCGAAGGGTACAATGCCAGGATGCCAAAATCCCCATCGTTGGAGACGAACGGTTGAGTCGTGCCGGTGGGAAGTTTGACGCTCGCGCTGGGCAAGCCTCCGTCGCTCGCGTCGGCGAATATCTGGAGTGCGTAGGGCGTGCCGTCCACCAGGACCGGCGCGCCGGCTCCGGTTTGGCGGTAGCTGGTCCCCTTCACCACGCCCAGGCGTTTCACATCCGGGCCTGCCAACGTGACGATGGAAAAGAGTGTCTCAGTGTAGTACGCCGCCGTGCCCGTGACGCCCTGGCCATAGTCGGTGTTTTGTCCGGAGGGCCTGGCAAACATCACCCGCGCGACATAGGTCAGTCCCGGGCTCAGGGTTCCGGCCGGAATGGTGACGCTGGTGCTGGTGCCGTTCAGCGCGCCGCTCTTTCCGTACCCACGGGTCTTGAAGACTTCCTGACCCTCCGCGGTGGTTACGGTTAGCCGGACGTAATCGGTGGCTTTGCCGCCGGTGAACGGCGTCCAGGTCGCGACAAAATCCGCGGTCGGAAGGACCCCCTGGGCCGCCTGGTAGTCGATGATTTGGGGTGCATTGGGAAAGGTGCCGGTTGCGAACGGGAAGGTCAGCGTCTTGTCTCCCTGATGCGCAGTGTGGAAGTGAATGAGGTAGTTGCCTCCGGGGGAGTCCGCTTCGAGAGCGTTCTGCGTTCGATAACTGGAACTGGCGCTCCAGGTGGTGGTTCCGTCGGGAACCAGGGGCAGCTCTGGGCTGCCGGGAATCCCAATGCTGCCGCTGACCAACCCGCCTTCGATGGTGTCGGCCGAGGCGGTGAACCGATAGGGCGTCGGGACCAGCAGCGGCAGCCCAGCCGTGGATTGAGTGTAGCTGAGGCTCTTGAGCAAGGTGAACCCGGTCACGTCCTGGGCGCGGAGTTGGACCGATCCAACCGAGAGAAGCAGGGCGGCGAGTTGGGCAATTGGGGTGTTCATGGACGGTGTGGGCTCAAGGCATTGCCTACTCTCTTACCGAGCCTCCGGACGCCGAAAGTTGCAATGCGAGAAAATGCCGGGTCACAATCTGCGGAACGCGGAATTCTCCCTTCGCCAATTCCGAGGTGTTTTGACAAGGTACGCGTCGCGTATGCCACAACGCTCTTCCGCACCGACGCCTCATTCCCCAGCAGTTGCACGCCCCTTTCGCAAGTTGATGGCGGCCAATCGCTCGGAGATTGCGGTCCGCATTTTCCGCGCTGCCACCGAACTTGGTCTTCGCACCGTTGCGGTGTATGCGCAGGAGGACCGCTTTGGAGTGCACCGTTTCAAGGCCGATGAGTCGTATCTGGTCGGCACCGGCAAGGGCCCGGTGGCGGCCTACCTCGACATCGAGGGCATCGTTGGAATGGCCAAGGAGAAGGGCGTCGATGCCATTCATCCCGGCTACGGATTCCTGTCGGAAAATCCCGCGTTTGCCCGCGCCTGCGCCCGGGAAGGCATCACCTTTGTCGGTCCGCGTCCCGAGTTGCTGGACATGATGGGCGACAAGACCGCGGCGCGCGCCGTGGCGATGCGCATCAACGTGCCGGTGCTGCCCGGCACGGATGAACCCATATCGGATCGAACTCTGGCACTCAAGCAGGCCAAGGAAATTGGGTTCCCGCTCATCATCAAGGCGGCCTTCGGCGGCGGTGGACGCGGCATGCGCGTGGTGAAAAAGGAGTCGGAACTGGCCAGTCTCCTCGACGAGGCGCAGGGAGAGGCGGAACGCGCCTTTGGCAATCCCGCCGTCTTCCTCGAGAAGTACATCCCTCGCGCCAAGCACATCGAGGTGCAGATTCTCGGCGACCGCCACGGCAATGTCATCCATCTGCACGAACGCGACTGCTCGGTGCAGCGACGTCATCAGAAGGTGGTGGAGGTGGCGCCGTCGTTCGGACTGCCGGAGCACGTCATCAAGGAACTCTGCGACGCCGCAGCCCGCCTCGCCCGCGAGATCCGCTACGACAACGCCGGCACGGTCGAATTCCTCTACGATTTCGACCACCACCGGTGGTTCTTCATCGAGATGAATCCGCGCATCCAGGTGGAGCACACGGTGACCGAGGTGATCACCGGTCTGGATCTGGTGCGGGCGCAGATCCTCATTGCCCAGGGGCATTCGCTGCACTCCCGCGAGGTCGGCATGCCGGTCCAGAACCAGGTCCCCCGCAACGGATACGCCATTCAGTGCCGGGTCACCACGGAGGATCCGGAGAACAAGTTCACCCCGGACTACGGCAAGATCCTCGCCTACCGCTCGCCGGGCGGATTCGGCATCCGACTCGACGGCGGCATGGGCTATTCGGGCGCGGTCATCACGCCGTTCTACGACTCGATGCTGGTGAAGGTCATTGCCAGCGCTCAGACGTACGAGATTGCCATGGACCGCATGGATCGGGCGCTCAGTGAATTCCGCATCCGCGGGGTGAAGACCAACATTCCGTTCCTGGAAAACGTCATTCGGCACGAGCAGTTCCGCAGCGGTCAGGCGACGACGACGCTCATCGATACCACGCCGGAGTTGTTCACCTTCCACGGCCGGCGGGATCGCGCGACCAAGCTGCTCAATTTCCTGGGCAACGTCATCGTGAACGGGAATCCGCACGCCAAGGCCTACCGTCCGAAGTCGGTGCTGGTGCCGGCCCGGCCACCCGGGTTCGACCTCAAGTCGCCGCTTCCCAAGGGCACGCGCGATCTGCTGCTGGAACTCGGGCCGAAGAAGTTCGCCGCCTGGACGCTGAAGCAAAAGCGGTTGCTGATCACCGACACCACGTTCCGCGATGCCCACCAGTCGCTGATGGCCACGCGCGTGCGCAGCTACGACATGCTCGCCTGCGCCGACGGCATGGCGCGTCGATTGGGTGACGCCCGGACCGGCCTGTATTCGCTCGAAATGTGGGGGGGTGCGACCTTCGACACCGCCATGCGGTTCCTCAACGAGGATCCCTGGGACCGGCTCCGAAGCCTGCGCGCCAAGGTCCCGAACATCTGCTTTCAGATGCTGTTCCGTGGATCCAATGCCGTGGGTTACTCCAACTACCCGGACAACGTAGTGGCCGGCTTTGTGCGGCACGCCGCGGAGTCGGGCATGGACATCTTCCGCATCTTCGACTCGCTCAATTACCTGCCCAATCTCCACGTGGCGATGGACGCCGTGCAGGACACGCACGCGCTTTGTGAGGCGGCCTTGTGCTACACCGGCGACATTCTGGACGAACGGCGCGACAAGTTCTCGCTGAAGTACTACGTCCGGCTGGCCAGGGAGTTGGAAAAGATGGGGGCGCACCTGCTGGCCATCAAGGACATGGCCGGTTTGTGCCGTCCGTACGCAGCGCAGAAGCTGGTGAAGGCGCTGAAGGAGGAAATCGGCATCCCGGTGCATTTCCACACCCACGACACCAGCGGCATCAATGCTGCCAGTGTGCTCCGCGCCAGCGATGCGGGCGTGGACATTGTGGACCTGGCGCTGGCGGCGATGTCGGGCAGCACCTCGCAGCCCAACCTCAACTCGGTGGTGGCGGCGCTTCAGAACACCCCGAGGGACACTCATCTCGACCTCGAGGCGCTCAACGAGTACTCCGACTACTGGGAACGGGTTCGCGAGGCCTATGCGCCGTTCGATACCGCCCCGCGCACCGGGTCGGCCGAGGTGTACCTCCACGAAATGCCCGGCGGCCAATACACGAACCTCAAGGAGCAGGCCGCCAGCATGGGTGTGTCGCATCGTTGGCCGGAAATCGCCCGGACCTACGCGGAGGTGAACGCGCTGTTTGGCGATATCGTGAAGGTCACGCCCTCCAGCAAAGTAGTTGGCGATATGGCGCTCTTCCTGTTCAGCCGCGGCATCAAGCCCGCGGACGTGGTGAATCTTGAGCCCGGCAGCGGTGGCTTCCCCGAGAGCGTGATCGACATGCTTTCCGGCGGGCTTGGCTGGCCGGATGATGGCTTCCCTCCCGAGGTCCAGCGTGTGGTGCTCGGCGAAAAGCGCTTCAAGGAGGCCCAGACGGCATTCAAGGAAGGACGCGCCGGAAATCGCGCCACACCGGTGTCGTTGGACCGGCTCCGCAAGGAACTGGGGGAAAAACTCAAGCGTGAGGCGACCGACGACGACCTATACTCCCACCTGATGTACCCGCAGGTCTTCGCCGATCTGGCAAAGCAGCAGCGGGAATTTGGCGATGTCAGCGTGCTGCCAACCGGGGCCTTCTTCTATGGATTGCGTCCCGGCGAGGAAATCAGCGTGGCGATCGAGGCCGGAAAGACGCTCATCATTCGGTTGGTGAACGTGGGCGAACCGGATAAGGACGGTCGCCGCACGGTGACCTACGAACTGAACGGCATGACCCGTGAGGCCACGATCAGCGATCGCAAGGTGGCGCCGCAGGCCAAGGCGCGTCCTAAGGCCGATCTGGCCGACCCCCTGCAGTCGGGTGCTCCGATTCCTGGTCTCGTGGCGAGCATCGCCGTGACCGTCGGGCATAAAGTGGTGAAGGGCGACAAGCTCCTGCTCATGGAGGCGATGAAGATGCAAACCACGGTCTACGCTGCGGCCGATGGCGTTGTGGCCGAGCTCCACTGTTCGGTCGGCGACACCGTCGAAAGCAAGGACCTGCTGGTGCGTCTGCGTCCCTAAGCCACCAAAAAACCGGCAAAACGACGCCTAGGGAGACACCTCTCTATCGGAAATCCGGGGGCTTTGTCTTGATCTTAGGCGCCGCAGACGCTCCTCTCCTCCTGCCCTGATCACCGCAGGATCCGAATGCAGCCTGCTTTCGGGTTCGAGGCCTCACTACCTGAGGCGCCGATCGTGTCCACAGACTGGCGCCGTTGCGTCGGAGTCTGCGGCGCCTCGGACCGGAGCTTTCGGCCCGCTTGTCAGCCAAGACTGTCCATGCAGACTCCGGTATCGGTTACGGATCTAGAACGCGCAGAACGTCGTGCCGCCATCATTACGGTGGTCACGCCGATCTTGGCTGTGCTTTTTGCGGGCTGGTATTTCTGGGGCCATGGCTTGTCGCTCCTCGATGTGATCCTCGCCTTGGTGATGTATTCCATCACCATGATCGGCATCACGGTAGGCTACCATCGGCTGTTCACTCATCGCAGTTTTCAATGCACAAGCCCCGTTCGCATGGCGCTTTGCATTGCCGGCAGCATGGCGGCACAAGGGCCCGTCCTCTTTTGGACCGCGTGTCATCGCCGGCACCACCAGTGCAGCGACGCCGAGGGCGATCCGCATTCCCCCCACCTGCACGGTGAGGGCGTTCGAGCGGTTATAGCCGGCTGCCTCCACGCCCACATCGGCTGGATGTTCTGGCATCGTCCGGAGAACTACATCCGTCGGGTTCCTGACTTGATCCGAGATCGTCGGCTAATGGTCCTCAACCGGATTTATCCCTGGCTCGTGCTCGCCGGTCTGCTGCTTCCTGGCGCGGCAGCCCTGGTCATCACCGGCAAGTGGTCGGCGGCCGGAACCGCGGTTCTCTGGGCCGGCGGCGTTCGCCTGTTTGTGGCCCATCACACCACCTGGAGCATCAACTCCATCTGCCACCTTTTCGGCGATTCGCCGTACGATACTGGCGATCGCAGCCGGAACAACGGGGTTTGCGCCGTTCTTACCTTCGGCGAGGGCTGGCACAACAACCATCATGCCTTCCCCACCTCGGCGCGTCACGGCCTGGAGTGGTGGCAGCTCGACTGCAGCTACTGGCTGATCCGCGCGATGTCGGCAGTCGGTCTGGCGTGGGATCTTCGCCATCCCAGCCTCGAGCAGCTGCATTCCCGCAGCGTCGCCCCGTCGGAAGCCTGAACGGCTCCGACGAGGCTGCAGACGGTGTCGGCTGGGTTTTCCCAGCCGGAGAGTTTCCGCAGGGACTTCGTTCCGCTTACTTCTTCTTGAACAGATCGCCGAGGCCCTTGGTGGCCTTGTCGACGGCGCCACCGACTCCTTCCACGGCTCCCTTGCCCAGATTGCCGATCTGACCCAGTTGCTTCGTCACGGCCGGAATCACCTGTTCGAAGACTGAGTTAAAGATCGTCTTGGTCAGCTCGCCCGCGGTGATGCCGTCGCCGCTGGCGCCGAGATTGGAGAGGTGAATGTCGGGCAGCGGCACCGAGAGGCCCTTGCCACCCAGGATGGAGAACTTCACGTCCACCTTGGCGCCCGAGAGGAGGAAGTCGTCCACCTGGAGCTTCTTCGTGGAGCCGGAGTCCGAGGCGGGTTTGGATTTCTCCGAGGCCGTGAACGCGTCGATGTTCGCGAGGATCTTCTTGAGGTTGTTGTCCCCGAGCCCGCCCTCGATGGTGATTTCGGGATTGCTCACCGCCACGCGCTTGATGTGGATCTTGTCGCTCAGGACCGACCTGGGATCGACCTCCAGGGTGGCCTCGCCAAGGCGGATGGCGAAGGCGCTCTTGTAGCCCTCGGGATTGCCGAGAACAAAGTCCTTGATGGTGCCCGAGCCGCTGGAGGGCGAGAGCTCCACTCCACCCAGCGTGATGGGCGTGCCGGTGATCTTGGGGCCGACCGTTTCGACCCCTTTCTTGACGATGGTTCCGATGTTGGAGCCGACGACGAATAGGGCCACGGCGGCCACGACCAGCAGCACTGCCGCGACCAGAGCGAGTTTCTTCATCCCCAAATGATCCAACGGGAAAGGTGGACTGGCAAGAAACGGAGAGACGTCCGGCGTGGGAATCGGGTCCACTGGCCGGGTTCCAATCCATTTTGAAGGTTGGCGCCCCTGAAGGCGTCCGCCCACACTACCGACATGAATCCGTCCCCACTGTTCCGGCGATTCGCCGCTGCCTGCCTGGGTCTGGCCACCCTGACTGGCGGCGCGGGGTTGGCTGCCGCGGATTTTTCACGGGACATCCGGCCCGTATTGGAATCCCGATGCCTCCAATGCCACGGAGGCGCCAAGGCGGAGAATGCACTCCGGCTCGATTCCCGTCGGGACGCCATGAAGGGCGGAGACCATGGTCCGGCTTGGGTGGCTGGAAAAGCGGAGGCGTCGCTGCTCGTCCAGGTGGTCACCGGCAGCCATGCCGAGTTGGCTCGAATGCCCAAAAAGGCTGATCCGCTCCCCCCGGCAACCATCGCGCTGCTGAAAGAGTGGATCAACGAGGGCGCGAACTGGCCCGAATCGATGGCGTCGATCGGCAACGCCACGCTTCACTGGGCCTTTCAACCGGTGCACCGCCCCCCGTTGCCACGACCGGAGGCCAGGGACCGTCGATGGGTGCGGAATCCCATCGATTCGTTTGTCGCCGCCCGCCTCGGGGTGGAAAAACTTCACCCGGCCCCTGAAGCCGATCGCGTCACGTTGATTCGACGGGTTAGCCTGGATTTGACCGGCCTCCCGCCGACGCCCGAGGAGGTGGATGCCTTCGTGGCTGACCACTCCGCCGACGCGTGGAAGAAGGTGGTGGAACGCCTGTTGAAGTCCCCGCACTACGGCGAGAAGTGGGGCCGCCACTGGCTGGACGTCGCCCGGTACGCCGATTCCAACGGCTTCGAGAAGGATCGCACCCGGTCTATCTGGCCGTATCGGGACTGGGTGATTGGCGCGCTGAACCGCGATTTACCCTTCGACCAGTTCACCATCGACCAGCTCGCCGGCGACCTGGTGCCGAACGCCACGCTCGATCAACGGGTTGCCACCGGATTCCTTCGAAATTCCATGGTCAACATGGAGGGTGGTATCGAGCCGGAGAAGTTTCGGGTCGAGACCATCATCGATCGCGTGGACGCCGTCGGGCGCTCCTGGCTGGGGCTGACCATCGCCTGCGCGCAATGCCACAGCCACAAATACGATCCGATCTCCCATACGGAGTACTACCGTTTCTACGATTTTCTCAACCAGGACTGCGAGCCAATGCTCGACGTGCCCAACGCCGATCAGCAAGGACGCCGCGCCACCATTCAGGCGAGCGCCCGCTCCGCGATGGATCGGTTGTGGTCGGATACGTCGGTGAAGGGGCGATTCGAATCGTGGCTGACTGGCGTTCGGGATTTGCCGCCGATCTGGAAATTGATCGATGCGAAGGAGTGGCATTCGCAACCGATGAAGTTCGAGAAACAGGAGGACCTCTCCCTGCTCGGCGGCGGTGATGTGTACAACAGCGGCGTGTTGCGGGTGTGGGTGGACGTGCCCGAACCGGGCATCACCGGCTTCCGATTGGAAACACTCAATGACGCCAATCTTCCTTTCAATGGGCCCGGGCTGAGCGGCAAGGGCGACTTCCTAATTACCGAGTTCACGGTGGAGGCGACGCCACTTAAGGAATTGCTGTCGCCTGAGGCGGGATCGACGAAGTTTGTCGGCACCACCAACCGGATTCACTTCCGAAAGGCGGTGGCGGACATCGAGGCGCTCGGGCTTCCCGCCATGTCGATGATCGATGGCGTCACCACCAATGGCGGTTGGGGTTCCGCCTTCACCCGGGGCCGTCGCAACCAGGAACGCCGCGCCGTTTTTGAAGCGGAAAAACCTCTGGGCTTCGAGGGCGGGACGCGCCTGCTGCTCACCGTCCATTCGAAGCCGCAGGGCGGCTTGAATGCCTCCAGCGATCGTGTTTCCAATTTCATTCCGGGGCGCCTGCGCCTGAGTCTCACCACCGCCGGCGGCACGTTGGCGGCCGATCCGCTCAGCACCAGGCAGCGCAGTTGGCTTGCCCGTCCGCGCGACCAGTGGACGCCCGCGCAGGAGCGCGAGCTTTTCGAGGCGTTTGTCTTCCAGGATCCGACGCTCGCCGAGGCGACCCAGCAGTGGGATGCCCTGTGGAAGGACTGGCCCGACGCCGAGAATACCACGCTCGCGCTGGAGCAGCGTCCGGTGCGGCGTGCCACGCGGATCTTCAAGCGCGGGGACTGGCAGAAGCCGACCACCGAGGTGGCCGCTGGCGTTCCCGCAGTCCTGAATCCGCTGCCTTCCGGTGCTCCAGCAAACCGGCTTGGTCTAGCCCAGTGGCTCATCAGTCGGGACAACCCGCTCACCGCGCGGGTGATCGTGAACCGCATCTGGATGCAGTATTTTGGTCAGGGACTGGTGATCACGCCCGAGGATTTTGGAACGCGCGCGGAAAAGCCGTCGCACCCTGAGCTGCTCGACTGGCTGGCTGGCGAGTTCATGGACCGCGGATGGAGCCTCAAGGAGCTACACCGCCTCATCGTCAACTCGGCGACGTATCGTCAGGCCTCACGCATTCCGCCGGCGCTGCTGGAAAGGGATCCTTACAACCGCCTGATCGCCCGTGGGCCACGGGTGCGTGTGGATGGAGAAGCCGTGCAAGACATCGCGCTCAAGGCGAGCGGGTTGTTGTCGGAGAAGATTGGGGGTCCGAGCGTCTTCCCGCCGCTGCCCGACGGCGTAATGGCCCTCGCCTACGGACCGATTGCGTGGAATGTGAGCGAAGGCGACGACCGCTATCGCCGCGGCATGTACACGTTCTGGAAGCGCAGCGTGCCGCATCCCGTGATGCTGACCTTCGATGCGCCGCCCGCCGAGCAGAGCTGCCCCCGTCGCATGCGCTCGAACACGCCGCTGCAGGCGCTCACCACGCTCAACGAGCCCACCTTCAACCAGGCGGCCCGCTGGCTGGCCTGGCGTTCGTTGCAGGTTTCCGCGAAGACGGATGCCGATCGTGCCGCGTGGGTTTTCCGCCAGTGCGTGAGCCGTCGGCCTGAACCCGGCGAGATCGCCACGCTTGTTGGCCTACTGGGTTCAGCCCGATCCGAATTCACCGCGCGTCCGAAAGAGGCGGCGCAGTTTGCCTTTGCCGATCCGAAGAACCCGGCGCCGCTGCCCGCCGGAATGACCATCCCTGACCTCGCCGCCTGGAGCACTGTGGCGCGCGCCGTGTTGAACCTCGACGAGACCATCACCAAGGAGTGACCCCATGAACCTGCCCTTTGAATTGGATTTGGAACGAAAGCGGTTTCTCAGCCGGCGCTGGTTTTTCCGCGACTGCGGCGTGGGTCTCGGCTCGATCGCCCTGGCGTCACTGCTGGGCGAGGGATCGGCGATGGCGGCGTCTACTTTGGCTCCGGCGCCACGTCCGATGGGGACCAATCCGCTCGCCCCCAAGAACCCGCATTTCAAAGGCCGCGCCAAGTCGGTGATCTACCTGTTCATGGCCGGCGCGCCCAGTCAGTTGGAGCTCTTTGATTACAAGCCGAGTCTCGCCAAATACGACGGCAAACCGGTGCCCAAGGAGATCCTCGGCGGCCAAACCTACGCCTTCATCAAGCCCGACTCTGCCATCTACGCCCCGGAGTTCAAGTTCGCCCAGCACGGCAAGTCGGGTGCCTGGATGAGCGAGGCCCTTCCGGCGCTCGCCGGGGTGGCAGATGAGTTGACGATCATCCGCTCGATGACGACTGACGCCTTCAATCACGCCCCAGGTCAGATCTTCATGAACACCGGGTCCCAGCAGTTCGGACGCCCGAGCCTGGGCGCCTGGGTGACCTACGGGTTGGGCAGCGTGTCGCAGGATCTCCCGGGTTTTGTGGTGATGAACTCCGCCGGGGGTCTCAGCGGCGGCGCGGGCAACTACGGCGCCGGTTTCCTGCCCACGGTTTATCAAGGCGTCCAATTCCGAAAGGGCGCCGACCCCGTCCTCTACCTGTCGAATCCGGCCGGCATGAGTGGGAGTCTGCAGCGCAAGACGCTGGACGCAGTCCGCGATCTCAACGAGCGCCGGCTGGGAACGATTGGTGATCCCGAGATCGCCACGCGCATCAACGCCTTCGAAATGGCCTATCGGATGCAGACCAGTGCTCCGGAGCTGATGGATCTTTCCAAGGAATCCCCGGAAACCCTGGCGATGTATGGCGCCGAACCGGGCAAGGCATCGTTCGCCAACAATTGCCTCCTTGCACGCCGGTTGGTGGAACGCGGCGTGCGACATGTGCAACTCTTCCACGAGGCCTGGGATCATCATAGCGACGTGAAGGCTGGCGTGAAGACTCAGGCCGGCATCACCGACAAACCCTGTGCGGCGCTCATCCGCGATCTCAAGCAGCGCGGACTGCTCGACTCGACCCTGGTGGTGTGGGGCGGTGAGTTTGGACGGACCCCGCAGGTCGAAGCCAGCATGGAGCTCGGTCGATCCCTGGGACGTGACCACCATCCCCAAGCCTTCACCATGTGGATGGCCGGCGGCGGTTCCAAGGCCGGTGCTACCGTTGGCGAAACCGACGAGTTCGGCTTCAACGTGGTTCGGGATCGCGTTCATGTGCATGACCTCCATGCCACGATCATGCACCTGCTCGGCTTCGATCACGAAAAGCTGACCTTCCGATTCCAGGGTCGCGACTATCGACTCACCGATGTCCACGGTCAGGTGATTCAGTCCTTGCTGGCCTGAGCCGTCTCTCTCTGTTTCCCATGTTCGCTCCTCACTCCCAATTGAGTCCACGCCGGCGTTCTAACCTTTGGATCACGCTCGCCGCGACGGGATTGAGCCTGCTCACGCTGCAGGCTGCTGCCGGCCCGAAGGTGGATTTCCGCCGCGACGTGGAGCCCGTGCTGGTGAAGCGCTGCTCCGAATGTCATGGGCAGGACAAGCAGAAGGGCGGGCTGCGGCTCGATCTCAAGTCTGCTGCACTCAAGGGTGGCAAGTCGGGAAAACCAGCGGTCACTCCGGGACATGCACCGATGAGCGCGATGATCGAGCGCATCCAGTCCACGGATCCCGATGAGGTCATGCCGTCGAAGGGGGAGCGTCTGACGCCAGAACAGATCGCGGTGTTGACCGCGTGGATCGAGCAGGGGGCGGACTGGCCGGAGAATGAGGCTCGCCGTCACTGGGCATTCCAGAAGCCGGAGCGACCGACTCCGCCCGCCGTCAAAGATGCCGCCTGGGTTCGCAATGAGATCGACCGTTTCGTCCTGGCCCGTCTTGAACAAGAAGGTCTGCACCCGCAGGTGGAGGCCGATCGCGCGACCCTGTTGCGTCGGCTGAGCCTGGATCTCACCGGGCTCCCGCCCACCTGGGATGAGGTGCAGGCGTTCATAAAGGATTCGTCGCCCACTGCCTACGAGGCCGCGGTGGACCGCCTGCTCGCCTCGCCCCACTACGGGGAACACATGGCCCGCGGCTGGCTCGATCTGGCTCGGTACGCCGATTCCAACGGGTACCAGGTCGATCTGGCCCGCTCGATCTGGCCCTATCGCGACTGGGTGATTCGCGCCTTCAACGAGAACAAACGATTCGACCAGTTCACCATCGATCAGCTCGCGGGCGACCTGCTGCCCAATCCCACGGCGGATCAGCGCATTGCCACGGGCTTCAACCGCAATACCAAGATCAACGACGAAGGCGGCGGCGACGCGGAGGAATATCGCGTGAAAGCCGTGAAGGACCGCTTGGCCACCTTCGGCACCGCGTGGCTCGGCTTGACCCTCAATTGTGCCGAGTGCCACAGCCACAAGTACGACCCGATTTCGCACGAGGAGTACTACCGACTTTACGCCTTCTTCAACAACACCACGGACGGCGGTAACTACAGCTCGGCACCGAATCTTGGAGTTCCGTCTCCGGACCGACGCCGGATCCTCGCGCACCTCGAAGCCGCCTCGAAGTCGGCCCGGTCGCAGCTGGCCGCTGCGGAGAAAACCCTGGCCGCTCGCCAGTCGGAATGGGAACGCCGGACGCGACGGGTTGGCGACGTGTGGAAGACGCTCCCGCTGGTCAAACCGAACTCCACCGGTGGCTCGAGCTATACCAACTTGCCAGACGGGTCGTTGCTCGCGACCGGGGTGAACCCGATCTACGACACCATCACCGTGGAATCGGAAACGGATCTCACGGGAATCACTGCGGTGATGCTCGAAGTGTTGCCCGATCCCAGCCTGCCGAAGAACGGTCCTGGCCGATGGGGACAGACCGGCAATTTCATCCTCGATGAGTTTGGTGTCAGCGCTGCACCGCGAATCGGTCCGGCTCCGGCCGAAACGAACCTGGTGATGGTGCGCGCCCGCGCCGACTGGGAACAGCAGTACTACCGCGCCGAGCACGCGATCGACCGCAATCCCAAGACCGGATGGGCCATCGGACCGAAGTTCGGCGAACGCCACTTCCTCATCGCCGAGTTCAAGGAACCGGCCGGATTCGCAGGGGGCAGCAAGTTGTCCTTCCGCTTCGATCACTATCACGGAAACAGCCACTGCGTCGGCCGGTTCCGCATTTCGGTGACCCGCGAAAAGGATCCCAACGCGCTCTGGCCGGTGCCGAGCGAGGTTCGCGAGGCGTTGCCGATTCCTCTGGCCCGACGGGATGCCGCTGTGAATGCCAAGATCGCCGCGTGGTATCGCACTGCAGATCCCGAGCTTCGCCAGTGGGAGCGTGAGGTGGCGCGTCTCGACCAGCGGCTGCAGGAGATTCCCAAGGAAAAGGCCACAACCTTGGTCATGCAGGAACGATCCGAACCCACGCCGCGTGTCACGCACATCCACAATCGCGGTAACTTCCTCGACCCGGGTCGCGAGGTGACTGCCGGAGTTCCGGAGGCCTTCCCGCCGTTGCCCGCTGTTGCAGTGACCAACCGGCTTGCCCTCGCACGCTGGCTGGTGTCGGGCGACAATCCGCTAACCGCACGGGTCGCAGTGAATCGCCATTGGGAGCACACCTTCGGCACCGGCATCGTAAAAACCAGCGAGGACTTCGGGCGCCAAGGCGAGGTGCCGTCACATCCCGCGTTGCTCGACTGGTTGGCCTCCGAATTCGTTCGCAGCGGATGGGACACTAAGGCGTTGCAGAAACTGTTGGTGATGTCCGCCACCTACCGCCAATCCGCGGCCGCGGATCCCGTCCGCTTGGAAAAGGATTTCTACAACCGTTTGCTCTCACGCGGTCCGCGCTTCCGCATGGACGGCGAGATGATCCGCGATCAGGCCCTCGCCGTGAGCGGGCTCCTGAACCCGGAGGTCGGCGGACCCAGCGTGTATCCGGTTCAGATCCCCAATCTCTGGAAAGAAATCGGATTCCTTCGTCCGGAGATTGGCATGGACGAATGGCCGGTGAGCGAAGGGCCTGAGTTGTATCGTCGTGGCGTCTATACCTTCTGGCGGCGCGTCTGCACCTACCCCACTTTCGCCACGTTTGATGCGCCCAGCCGCGAGGTCTGCGTGGCCCGCCGCCCTCGAACCAACACGCCACTCCAGGCGCTGGCGGGATTGAACGATCCGACCCTGCTCGAAGCAGCGCGGGCCTTCGCGCAACGGGTGCTCACCGAAGGCGGTGGCACGACGACTCAGCAGGTGGAATTCGCGTTCCGAACCTGCCTGGGGCGTGTGCCCTCGGTCTCGGAATCCGCGCGACTCCGAGCGTTTCTGGACCAGCAGCTTCGCAGCTATCAATCCGATCGAAAATCCGCGGCGGCCCTCATCGCCGTCGGCACCGCCGTGCGTCCCGCATCGCTGGATCCGAGTCGCTTGGCCGCCTGGATGATGGTGGCCAATGTCCTCTTCAACCTCGACGAGACCCTCACCAAGGGCTGAACCGAGCCGACCGGAATCTCGATTCCTTGCATCGCCATGAACTCTCTTTCTTCTCCGGTTCTCGATTCGATCCGTGCATCAACTCGTCGCCGGTTTTTGCAGTCCTGCGGCACCGGCATGGGGGCGCTCGCGCTCGGGTCGTTGTTCAACGATCGGCTCTTTGCCGCCGATTCGGCCGCGCCAATTGTTGGCAAGCCGCACTTCGCGCCCAAGGCGAAGAACATCATCTATCTCTTTCAGTCGGGCGGTCCGTCGCATCTCGATCTCTTCGATCCGAAGCCCGAGCTTCAGAAGCGCGACGGTCAGCAGGTGCCGGAGGAGTTGGTGAAAAACATCCGTCTCGCCCAGATCGGCAAGCAGGCCAAGCTGCTGGCCTCGCCGTACAAATTCAAACAGCACGGCAAATCGGGCATGTGGCTCAGCGAGCTGCTGCCGAATCTGTCCACCATTGTCGATGACGTCTGTTTCGTGCAGGGCTTCTATTCGGAGGCCTTCAATCACGATCCGGCGACCCTCTTCATGAACACCGGCGCACAGCTCGCCGGCCGGCCGGCCATGGGTTCGTGGTTCAGTTACGGACTCGGAAGTGAGAACAAGGATCTACCCGCGTACGTCGTCCTCA
>JANXMD010000735.1 GCA_025354845.1 Verrucomicrobiota bacterium
CACCGTGATCAACGGTGGCACCGAAGTGAGTTTAAATTTCAAGGATAACGGTCTCAAGGCCGCCAACCCACCGCCGGGGCCGATGGGGAATCCGGGGATGGTTCAACCGATCCCAGGCGGAATACCCGGCGGCGGCCCGCGGCCTTTGACCCAGGTTTTTGCCCCCGGATCGCCGGGGGCTCCGACGGTGGTGCGGCGTTCCTCGATGGAGGCGCCCGCCATGTCTGACTCGCCCGATGAGGCGGTGCTGAACCGCTCCTCACGGCGTGGCGGCGTTTATCTCGGAAATCCAACCTCCGGCGGCGGTTTTCAGGGAGCGGTTTCCTCTACGCCACTGAGTGATCCGTCAGTTCAGGTGTTGCCGGCGCCCAGTGCCTCCAGTGTTCCAGCCGCCCCGGGAATCATCGCCAATCCGGGCTCGGGGCGTCAGCCGCCTCCGGTTCCGTACCTCGGAAAATAAGACATCGGAATGCAACGGGGGCGCGCCCGTACCGAAGTCCGGTGCCGGCTCAAACAGCCCGTTCGGGTGCTTCGACTCAGGCCCGGATGAACTTGGCCGCGTCACCCGCGTTGGCACCGTCGTGAACGATCGCCATCAGGGCGCGGGTCATGCCGGCGGGATCGCTGTGCTGGATGATGTTCCGGCCGTAAACGATGCCTGCAGCACCCTGTTGAACGAGCGTTTCGGTCCGCGCGAGAATTTCTGCGTCCGCCGCCTTGCCGCCGCCTCGAACCAGCACCGGGATGCGCCCGGCGATCTCCACCACGCGATGGTAGTCCACCACCGCATCCGTCGGATCGGCCTTGATGATATCCGCTCCGAGTTCCACCGCCTGGCGTACGAGCGGCAGGATCTTGTCCAAATCCCCATCCACCATGTAGCCACCCGCCTTGGTATTGGGCTGGAACACCAGCGGCTCGACCATCAGCGGAACGGAGAAGCGGTCGCACTCCGGCTTGATGCGAAGGATGTTCTGGATGCACTGGTCCATCACCTCGGGTTCGCCGGGGATACGGAAGAGGTTCACCACCACGCAGGTGGCATCGAGACGCAGCGCCTGTTCCACCGGGGAGTCAATCATGCGGCTGAACAGCGCGCGCGGAAGTTGGGAACCGTACACGTTGGCGACGTCCGTCCGCAGGACCAACGCCGGCTTCTCCTTGCCGCGGATCGACTGGAGGTAGTGCGCCTGACCCACGGTTAACTGGACCGCATCCGGCGCCGCGGAGACGACGGTTTGAACGGCTTTCTCAAGATTCTCGATTCCGGCGAGGAATCCGCGCTCGTTGAAGAAGCCGTGGTCGATGGCGACATCGAAACAGCGGTTGGACTTGGCGTTGAACAGGCGGTTGAGACGATACGCTTTCATGAATTGGACTCGGGGGGCCAAGGGTGCCGCCAACTCCAGTCGGATTTCCACCGCCAAATCACGACAGCGGAGTCAGCGAATGATGCGCATGCGGAAGAATCGCGCCGCGTCGGACGAGGGAAGTTGCAGCGATTGGGTCCCCGACGCCGCCCCGCGATCCACGCCGAACGCCTCGAGAGCCGCAAAAGGTCCGCTGGCGGACCCGGACGATTCCAGGCGGACAACAACATCCGGCTTTCCAATCCACTTCAAGGCCATGCCCCCACCCGGAACCGCCGTTCCGCGAAGTTGCACCGGATCGGAATGGGGTGGCTCGGCAAGGAACCGTCCCCGGTTTGAGAGCGAGTCGCCGGGTGCCACGAAATCGGGTCCGTCGGCCCCGTCCGGCACGAGCGGATTGGTTCCATTCATCCATTCCCAGCCGTCGGGCAGCCCGTCGCCGTCGGTGTCCGGGTCGTTTGGATTGGTTCCCAGAATCCGCTCCATCGACGTGCTCAATCCATCGCCGTCCGGATCCTCGGATCCCGGATCCGTGCGGCGAAATTCGGTCGCGTCGAAGACCTCGCCAGACGTTCCCACGGCCTGCCAGCGCAAGACATCGTCGTGAACCGTGATCTCCACCAGATGATGCCGTGACTCGAAATGGGCGCTGGTAGGATCCCGTTCAAGCAGCCGGTACAGGACGCTCCCTCCGCCACCGGAGACGAGGTGGTGCACGCCGTTGGTGGGACGGAGTCGCTCATAGGAATGATCATGACCGGCCAGCACCAATTGAACGCCGGTGCGTTGCGCCAGCGGGTACAACAAGGCCGCGATCTGAAGGCGGTCCGGGATGCCGTCCAGATTGCGATCATCGAGGCGATGCAGTCCCGAAGTGTTCAGCGGCAAATGCAGGGCGATCCATTTCCACGGCTTACGGCTCGCCCGCAGATCCGCCTCCAACCAACGCAGCTGCGGCGACGTCGGGGTCAGGAGATACTGCGATGCGTAGGGCTGAAATACGACCGCCACATGCACGTCCCCCGCATCGAACGAATAGAAGAATTCGGGACGGGTTCGGTCGATGACGTGGTCCGCAAAGGAAACCGTATTGGTGGGCGGCATCAGGGACTGGATGAATGGGGCCTCGCCCGCGTACAGATCGTGATTTCCCCAGACGAAGTAATAGGGCACCGAGCGCAGTGTTTCGCGATACACGCTCAGGCATCGGGTGTCGGTGTAGGGAAAGGTGAACATCGGATACACCACATCCCCGAGATGCAGAACCACGTCCGGCGGCCGTCGGGTCAGGCGCTTCGCGACCGCAAACTGACCCGCGGTGCCGGCGCCGGTATCGCCGAGAATGGAGAACGACACGTCACCCGAAGCGGGCAGTGTTCGGAGCGATAGCGTCGGAGACTGGATCCAGTTGGTGCCGTCCTGCAGCGCCACCCGATACTGAAGATTCTGACCCGCGGGGAGATTCGTCAGGGTGATGGCGTGATGGACCGCCGCGGGGCCAGCGTCGGCGATGCTTCCGAGCGTTGAGTTTGCGCCAAATTCGATCCGCCCAGCCGTCGGTTTTGGCGTGTCCCACACGATGGTGGCGCGATCTTTGGTGATATTTCGGGTGAGCGGACCACGCGTGAAGTTGGCGAGTAGCTCGGGGACCAGGACGAGATAGTCGGCGCTGCTGGTCCCCGTATGGAGTTGGATTGCCAGCAAATTGGTTCCGGGGCGGAGGAGGGGAATGGCGGCAGAAACATCGAAGTCGATCGCCCCGTCGGGTTCCCGAAATTCGGCCCGCTGGTCAAACGGGACGAATCCTGCAGGGCCGTTGGTGAGGTTGGCACGAAGGATTTCCGTGCCGTTCAGAAAGGCGACAAAGCCCCCTTGCCAATCGAGCCGCAGCGTCAAACTGCGAATCTGGGCCGGCGTCTGGACGAGGAAGGGCTTTCGGAAGTAGGTGGACGCGAACAAGCCGGTCCCGGTTCCGAGGGGTGTGTTTTCCCCATAGCCCGACGGGGAAAAGCCGAATCCGGAATCGCCAAACAACCAGGTACCGTCGTCAAACTCCGGACGGGTCCAGCTGAGAATCTCGCGTGAGGGTTCCACCGTGCCCAACTGGAAACGCCAGGTGTCACCGACGCTCACCAGGGCAATGTCGTCGGCGACCAGCCGCACGCACCAGCCCAGGCAAAGGCAGAGGAAGAACCGACGAAACACGGCAAAAGGTCTATCCGGTTCGAGCCTCGTGGGCAATCACCGCGGCCATTCCCAGAGACGAAATCCCTCCGTCTCGGCGCGGACGACTAT
>JANXMD010000764.1 GCA_025354845.1 Verrucomicrobiota bacterium
TGAAGACCTGGAGGTCGACGCCGATCCGGCCCAGTTGAAGCAAGTTCTAATCAATTTGATCCAAAACGCCGCCGACGCTGGCGGACCCCGCGGCACGGTCCAACTCAGCGCCCGAGGCGCCGTGCAGCGGCTCCGGAACGCCATGACCCCCGTGGTCGTGTTGGAGGTCACCGACTCCGGGCCAGGCATTCCGGCCGACATTCAGGGACGGCTCTTCGATCCGTTTTTCACCACCAAGGAAAACGGCACCGGACTCGGTCTTGCCATCGCGCTCCGCATCGTGGAACGCCACGGAGGCGCCCTGGAATTCCAGACCCAACCCGGTCGCGGAACCGTCTTCGGTGTCGTGCTGCCATTGGCCAGTGAGGGGAACGTCCTGGTCGATTCTCCGATTTGATCGGTGTCCGCCGGTGCCCCCTCTGGTTTAACCTCCCTCCTCAGCTCCTGGCGTTCGAATGAAAACTCAATCGCGCATCCTGTTGATCGAGGACGATGCCGCTCTGGCCGGCGGATTGATCTCTGTCCTGTCCGCCGAGCGGCATCAGGTGATTCACGCCAGCCGCGGCGACGAGGGACTGCGCCTCGGTGAGAGCGGCTCGTTTGATTGCGTTCTCACCGACCTTCGACTTCCCGGACTCGGCGGACTGGATCTCATTCGTCGCCTCCACGCGGCGCAGCCCCGATTGCCCATCGTGCTGATGACCGCCCACGGCACCACCGAAACCGCGATCGAGGCCACCAAGCTCGGCGCGTTTGACTACCTATTGAAGCCCTTCGAGATGGAGGAGCTCATCGACCTCGTCGCCAAGGCGGTTTCGAGCGGACGTCAGGCGGCCGAAGTGGTGGAACTCGGCGCCTCGCGACCGGGTCGCGAGTCGATCGTCGGCCGCGGACGGGCGATGCAGGCGATCTACAAAGAGCTCGGCCGCGTCGCCGCGCAGCCGGTTAGTGTCCTGATTCGCGGCGAGACCGGCACCGGCAAGGAGCTCATCGCACGCGCCCTCTTTCAGCACAGCAACCGGGCCACCGCCCCGTTCATCGCGGTCAATTGCGCCGCCATTCCCGAAACCCTGCTCGAAAGCGAACTCTTCGGCCACGAACGCGGGGCCTTCACCGGAGCCGTGGAGCGACGAATCGGCCGCTTCGAGCAGGCGCACGGCGGCACGCTGTTCCTCGACGAAATCGGCGAAATGGGCGCCAGCACCCAGGCCAAACTCTTGCGCGTGTTGCAGGAACGCGTGATCCAGCGCGTGGGCGGGCGTGACGTGATCCCGGTGGACGTCCGCATCATCGCCGCGACGCACGTGGCACTCGAAGAAGCGATCGCCTCCAAGCTCTTTCGCGAAGACCTCTTTTACCGCCTCAACCAGGTCACGATCGCCTTGCCCGCGCTGCGCGAGCGAATCGAGGACCTGCCTGAACTGGTTCAGCATTTCTTGTCCCTGCACGCTTCGGCGCTCGGCATTTCATCACCCGCGTTGCTCCCCGAGGCACTCGACGTTCTTCGGCAACACTCGTGGCCCGGCAACGTCCGCGAACTGGAAAACGCCATTCGCCTTGCCCTGTTGCGGGCCCGCAACTACCCCATCACGGCCGCCATTGTCCGCGACGTGCTCGCGGGGGCCGGGTCCGCCTCCCGTGACCGCCGTGGACTTGCGGAATTGGTCGCCGCCGAACTCGCCGCCGCCCAGTCAGCCGATGACGGCGACGCCAGCCGCCAGGTGCTCGAGTTGGTGGAACGAGAACTTTATGGACAGGCGATCGCCCTTGCCGCCGGCAACCAGGCCCGGGGGGCACGCTGGCTCGGCGTCTCCCGCGTGACCTTTCGAGAAAAGCTCCGACAGTTCGGGTTGAAGGCGCCTGGTGAGGGCGACAGTGGCAGTGGGTAGGCGGGGTTGGGCCGTTCGGTTGAAGCGTTGAAGAGGAAGGAAGACTGTGGGATCGCGTTCGGAGTTCCGTCTTCAGGCGGTTCGGTGCGCAGTGCCACCCTGGGCGGCCTGAAGGCCGTACTCCGAACGGGCGGGACCCCATCCGGGAGTCAGTTCTTTCGACACGCTTCAGGTTCGCATTTTCCCGATCTGCAATCATCTGCGGTTTACTGCTTCCTCCCCTCTTTGGGTCGCGCGCCGCTTGCGATGCCGCGGTCCGCCGCTAACCTCCCGCCCAAATGAGTTTCTCGGTCGAGTTCCCATCGCTGCCGTTTGCCGACCTGCTGCGACGTTCGCAGACGGCGACGCGTGACGACGTGCATCGCCTCTTGGCGGGCGGGGACGCCTCGATGTCCCTGGCTGATTTCGCCACACTCATTTCCCCCGCCGCATCCCTGGAGCTCGAAGCCCTGTGCCACGCGTCGCGCGAAGTCACCCGTCGTCGCTTCGGTCGCGTCATCCGGCTTTTCGCGCCGCTCTATCTCAGCAACGAGTGCATCAACAACTGCGCTTACTGCGGCTTCTCGCGCGACAACTCTATCCTCCGGGTGACCCTCGGTCTGGATGAGGTCGTGTGCGAAGCCCGCGCCCTCGCCGACCAGGGATTCCGCAACATCCTGCTGGTGGCGGGTGAGCATCCGAAGTTTGTGTCCAACGGCTACCTCGCCGACTGCGTCGCCGCGTTGCACCAGTTCGTCCCGTCGGTTTCGCTGGAGGTCGGTCCGATGGAAACCGCCGAGTACCTTCCGCTGGTGAAGGCGGGCGCAGACGGGCTGGTGGTGTATCAGGAAACCTACGACCGCGAAGTCTACGCCCGCATGCACACCGCCGGTCCGAAGCGTAACTTTGACTGGCGACTGGACTGCCCCGAGCGAGCCTACGCGGCCGGATTTCGGCGGCTGGGCATCGCCGCCCTTCACGGGTTGGCGGACTGGCGCTACGAGGCGCTGGCCACCGCGGCCCACGGTTCCCACCTGCTCCGTCATTGCTGGAAGGCGATGCTCACCGTGGCGATCCCCCGCATGAAACCCTGCGCCGGTGACTTTCAACCGCTGACCCACCTCGGCGATCGCGAACTGGTTCAACTGGTGGCCGCCTTCCGCCTGTTGCTTCCCGACGCAGGCATGGTGCTTTCCACACGCGAGCCTGCCGCGCTCCGCGATGGTCTGTTTCCGCTGGGCGTGACACACGCCAGCGCCGGCAGTCACACCGAGCCAGGCGGCTACACCGGGGCGGGACGCGAGCGCCTGCACCACACGGTGCGCGGACGCATTGTGGACGACGGGGTAGTGCCCGCGCCACTGCCCGCCTCCATGGGACGCAGCTCGGGCGCCACCGGCCAGTTCGAGGTCGCCGATTCGCGCACTCCGGAAGAGGTGGCCAACGTCATTCGCCGTCTCGGCTACGAACCAGTACGGAAGGATTGGGATACGGCGTTGGTGGCGGAATAAGTCCAAAGTCCAAAGTCCAAAGTCCAAAGTCCAAGTCGAAAGTCGAAGGTCCAAGGTTCCCTCGGCGCCGGGTGCGGGCTAGCCTTGCGGTGCCATGTTGCCGCGCGCCAAGTCTGATGCTCTGTTCGCCGAGGCCCTGAATCACATTCCCGGCGGCGTGAACTCGCCCGTGCGTGCCTTTCGGGCCGTCGGTGGGGCGCCGTTTTTTGCCACCAGCGCCAAGGGTGCGTGGGTCACCGACGCGGACGGCAATCAACTGCTGGACTATGTCGGTACCTGGGGACCCGCCATCCTCGGACACGCGCATCCGGGCATCATCACCGCGGTCAAGGCGGCCGCGGACCGTGGGACCAGCTTCGGCATTCCCAATCCTGGCGAAGTCACCCTCGCACGCCGAGTCAAGGAATGGGTCCCCAGCGTGGGCAAGATTCGCTTCTGCAATTCAGGGACTGAGGCCTGCATGTCGGCCATCCGGCTTGCCCGCGGATTCACCCGGCGGGACAAGATCATCAAGTTCGACGGCTGCTATCACGGTCATGCCGACTCCCTGCTCGTCAAGGCGGGCTCGGGCGCACTGACCTTCGGCCATCCTGACAGCGCCGGGGTCCCCGCCGATTTTGCCCGCCACACGCTCGTTCTCCCCTTCAACGACCCGGACGCCGTCCAGGCCGCCTTCGCAGCTCACGGGAAGGAGATCGCCGCCTTGATCGTCGAGGGTGTTCCCGCCAACGCGGGTCTCTACCTACCCAAGCCCGGCTATTATGAACTGCTCACGAAGCTCTGCCGGGAGCACGGCGCGGTTTTTATCCTCGACGAGGTGATGACCGGCTTCCGCCTGGCCAAGGGCGGCGCGCAGGAACGATTCGGTCTCACCCCCGATCTCAGCTGCTTTGGTAAGATCATCGGTGCCGGCCTTCCCGTTGGGGCGTTCGGCGGTCGGACCGACATCATGGATTATCTCGCACCGCTCGGTCCCGTGTACCAGGCGGGAACGCTTAGCGGAAATCCTCTGGCGATGGCCGCTGGCCTCGCCGCGCTTGAGGCACTCGAAGCCACCGACGCCTACCGCACCCTGGAATCTCTCGGTTTGCAGTTGGAGGCCGGTATGATTGATGCCGCCCGCGCTGCGGGAATTCCCGTCACTTGGCAGCGAATCGGCTCGATGTTTTGCGGCTACTTCACCGAGGGCCCGGTTTGGAATCTCGCCGACGCCATGCGCTCCGACCGCGCCCGCTTCGCCCGCTTCTTCCACGGCATGCTCGACGGGGGAATCTACCTGGCGCCATCGCAATTTGAGGCCGGCTTCCTCTCCACCGCCCACACATCGGCGGATGTCGAAACCACCATCCGCGCCGCGGCGAAGGTGCTGAAATCGCTTTGATCCGATGAGCGTCCCGGCTCACCCGATCTCTCCCAACAGCCGCCCAGGGATCCCCGATCTGGTCACACTCTGGCGGAAGCCCCTGCCGCACCTAGCCGAACGCCCGGGTATCCGGCTTCTATGCCGCTCCATCCTGACCGTGTTCCATGGTCACGTCCGATCCATGACGGGTCTGGAGCACATACTCCCGGAGGCGGATCCGTTTCTGTTGGTGCTGAATCATAGCCAGCGACCGGAGGCCATCCTGGTTCCCACCTGGCTCTGCTTTCATCGGGGTGGCCGAATGGTAAACTTCATGGCGGACTGGAATTTCCTCATGATCCCCGGGATCGGAAGCATCATCCAGGCGCACGACCCGATCGTCGTCACGCGCAAGGCGGCCCGGCCGGCCTTTCTGAACCGTTTCAAGTCTCGCTACGCCGGCGGGCTTTCGCCCTTCGAGGAAGCCGCCCGCCG
>JANXMD010000767.1 GCA_025354845.1 Verrucomicrobiota bacterium
TCAGGCACCGGCAACCGAAAGGGCCGGTCTCAGCTACGGCCTCGCCTAATCACCACCGCGCCACTCCCCGACTCCACGAAGTCATGAATGCTGAGGGATCAAGCCAGTCGACGAAGCATGAGGCGTATCATGGCGAGGTAAATGAACCCTGTGGCGCTGGATTGGCTTTGCTCGTAGTCCCGAGCCAGACGTCGATTTTGGACCAGCCAGGCAAAGGTGCGTTCGACAACCCAGCGTTTGGGGAGGACGTGAAATCCCTGCTGCTCGGCGGAGCGCGGGATCACCTCGATTTCCAGTTTGGGCCGCTGGTCCCGAACCCAGTCCGCGAAGGCCGGTCCGCAAAAACCGCCGTCCACCCATATCTTTCGCAACCAGGGGAACCAACCCAGGAGGGGTTTGATCAGGGTTTTGGCACCCGTCCGCTCCGGTTGGTCGGCAGGAACCACGGTGGCGCCAAGAATCATTCCCAGTGTGTCCACCAGGAGAAACCTCTTCCGTCCCTTGGTCCGCTTTCCCGGATCGTAGCCGACAGCACCCCCGTGCGCGGCCGAACGCACCGTTTGACTGTCCAGACTGGCTGCCGTGGGGCGGCAGCGCTTCCCTTCGGATTCCCGGACCAGCGCTCGGAATCTGTCGTTCAAGGCGCGCAGGACTGGGCCACGACTCCATTGCCGAAAGTAGTGGTACACGGTCTTCCAAGCCGGGAAGTTTTTGGGAAGAAGCCGCCAGGGACACCCGCTCTTGAGCAGATACAGGATGGCGTTGACCACCGGGCGAAGCGGAGTTCGGGGACGCCCCAATCGACTCCGGGGAGGCAGCATGGGCTCGATCATCACCCATTGCGCGTCGGTCAAATCGGTCTCGAAACTGGCGATTTTCATCGCCTGACAGCGCTTCCGCGAAGGATTGCCAAAACCAATCCCGCCCAACGTCAAGCACTGCGTTCGATTCCTTCACTTTCATACCTCAACCCAACTTCTCAGACAGGCTCTGAGTCGGCCGGTGGGACGGCGAATTCAGGCACCGGGCGGTGATCGGAAGTAGGGATGCAGGGTCAAGCGGCGCAGTCAATGCGCAGCGGTTAAGGATGACTAACAATCCGCAGGTTCAGAGCGACTGGCTCATGCCTTGTGATTGATTCCCGCTTTCGGACTTCGCCCTCTTTTTCTGCTTCTCCGACTCCGGGATTTCCGAAGTCCGCCAGCCAAATTTCAGGCGGGTAATCTCCAGGTTTTTAACCGGGCTCCACCGGGGTGCATCGTGAAACAGCCGCTCGCGCTGCAACCGCAACTCTGCCAGGAGGAAAGCCTTTTTCCAAAGCAGCACCGGCTGCTTGCGTTTGTGCAACGGCGTCTTCTCAAAGAGCTTGATCCTCCACGGAATGATCCGGATGGCCGGGGCGGCGATTTCTGACGCGGGATTCCAGCCGGGGCTTTTCCGAAACAGGCGCTGCTTCTGAATCCGGATCTCGACGATTCCCAGATTCACTTTCCACAGGATGTCGCCCCAACGCGCGTGCTTGAGCACGAAGTTGCCTCGCGAAACCTGCCGAAATAGGGGCGACTTTTTCCGCGCTTGCCTGGAGTCTTTGGCGGAATCGGTTGCGTCGGCTTTGGTGTCCCACGAATCATGCTTCTGATCACTTCCGTGATGCCCGTCGTAGGAGCTCCAAGTTTGCCCGTGGTCAGACTTCGTTCGTTCGCGATGCCCACCAGAGTGGCTTGAATAGTTGTGTTCGGATTTCCTCCGGTCGGACCGGTCCCTGCCTCCGGACGGGTTCGACAGATTCGAGTCGGTCGGCGTTCTTTCTCGTTCAGGGCGGCTCGCCTTTGAATGCTCGTACGTCTTGCCCTCAGATGACCGGTTACCTTGCTCACCGGATTCCGGCGCGGGTTTCAGGAGGTCGCCGTACTTCGCGGCGAGTTTCCTAACCTTCGTTTCCCGGCCGAGCGCGGCCGCCTCTTCCGGCCCCCAGCCCAAAGCGCGGCCGATGCGGTGGCATTCCGCAATGAGGTCCTCGCGGGTGATGTGCTGTTTTGCTGGCCGGGTTGCCACGGCCGCAATACTCGCGGCGGCGGCTCCGCTCAACCCGTTCTCTTCCATATACTCCAGAATTTGCGCACGGCGCTTCGAGAACACGTCACACAACTCCTTGGGCACGCCGACAATCCGAAAGCCGTGGCCTTCCTCTTCGACTTGGAGTCCCATTTCGAGCATCAGTCCCAGGGCGAAATGGACCTTGTAGATCATGTCTGCTTCGACCCGGTGATCGAAGAGTCCGGTGTTGTAGAGAGTTCCCGTGGTTCCGTCTTCGCGAACGACGACATTGAGCGCCAGCAGGTGGGTGTGCGGGTTCGGATCGTTGGCACGCGAGGTGTAGTGGTCAAAGCACGCGAAGACCATCGCGGCGGGTTCGATTCTCTGTCCTCCCTGTCC
>JANXMD010000776.1 GCA_025354845.1 Verrucomicrobiota bacterium
CCGTTGCCGGGCTTTCAGGAAATCCATCCGATGGTATTTTCGGGCATCTACCCGATCAACACCGCCGACTACGAACAGCTCAAGCTCAGCGTGGCAAAGCTGCAGTTGAACGATTCCGCCTTCGTGTTTCAGAGCGAAAGTTCCGCCGCCCTCGGCTTCGGCTTCCGCTGCGGCTTCCTCGGGTTGCTCCACATGGAGATCATCCAGGAACGGCTGCGTCGCGAGTACGACATGGACATCATCGCCACCTATCCCAGCGTGGTGTACGACGTCCTGATGACCGACGGCACCAAAAAGCAGGTGGACAATCCGGCGTTCCTGCCCGACGTCACCTTCATCCAGGAGATCCGCGAGCCGATGGTGAAGGCGTTCGTTATGTGCCCCAATGAATTCATCGGCGACATGATGTCCCTGGTCTCCGAAAAGCGCGGCGACCTGAAGCACACCGAGACCCTCGATCCTCGCCGCGTGATGCTCACCGCCGAGATTCCGCTGAACGAGATCCTCATCGATTTCCACGACCGCATCAAATCGATCACCCGCGGGTTCGGATCCATGGACTACGAACCAACCGAGTATCGCATCAGCGACATGGTGAAGCTCGACATGCTGGTCAACGGGGAGCCGATGGATGCGTTTTCCTGCATCGTCCACCGGAGCAAGGCCGAGAGCCGTGGCCGCATTCTGGCGGCGAAGCTCAAGGATGTCATTCCGAAGCAGCAGTTCGTCGTCGCGATCCAGGCCGCCATCGGTGGCAAGATCATCGCGCGCGAATCGGTGAGCGCGATGCGTAAGGACGTCACCGCGAAGTGCTACGGCGGCGACATCAGCCGTAAGCGCAAGCTCCTGGATAAGCAGAAGGAAGGTAAGAAGCGGATGAAGACCATCGGCTCAGTAAACATACCGCAGGAGGCCTTTATTGAAGTTCTCAAGGCCTGAGCCGGGCAGGGGACCGTGGAGTTTTTGCAATCACACGCATGTCGGATCTGGCACATTTATTTGAGCAGAATCGGTCCTGGGCTGGAGCCATTTCCAAGGCCCGTCCCGAGTTCTTTTCGCAATTGTCCGAGCAACAGGCCCCCGAGTACCTGTGGATCGGTTGCGCCGACAGCCGGGTTCCCGCCAACGAGATCGTCGGGTTGCTGCCAGGCGAATTGTTCGTCCACCGAAACGTGGCGAATCTGGTCATCCACACGGACTTCAACTGCCTGTCGGTCATCGAATATGCGGTGAGTGTGTTGAAGGTTCGGCACATCATCGTTTGTGGCCACTATGGTTGCGGCGGTGTCCGCACCGCGTTTGGCGGCAGCCGGCTCGGGCTGATCGACAACTGGCTCCGTCACATCCGCGACCTCGGAGAACGCCATCGTGGGGAGCTGGAACTCATCACCGATGAGGAGCGGCGCCTCGACCGGCTTTGCGAATTGAACGTCATTGCCGGTGTCCGTCATGTGTCGCAGACCACCATGGTGGAATCGGCTTGGCGCGAAGACCGGAAACTCGTCGTCCACGGCTGGATCTACTCGCTCAAGGACGGACTCATCCGCGATCTCAAAGTGGACGTGTCCAGCCAGGCAGATGCGAACCTGCTCAACGTCAACTTTCGCTGAACTTCCTAACCGCTGTCCATTTTCCGCAACCGCCACTCGAAGCATGTACTCCCTGCGCTGGCTCACCTCGAAGTCCGTCCGCCGAACCGCGGAGCTGATCGACACCGTCGACAAGATCCTCAATCACCAGCGCGACGTGCTGCCGTCCGAAAGGGTCGCGCGCGTGGAGGCCGCACTCGCCGAGACGCGCCGGATGATCCGTTCGGACGCATCGGTGGAATCCATCGAGAAGCAGGCCGCCCAGCTGGAAGAAACCGCCAACGCTTGGTTGAGTCAGTATCCGAGCGCCAACATTCGCGAATACGTCCTGATGTTCCTGGAGATCGCCGTGCTGATTCTCGGCAGCCGCGCCTTCCTGATTCAGCCGATGGTCATTCCCACCGGCTCGGCGCAGCCGACGCTCTGGGGCATCACCAGCGATGCGCTGAAGGGGCCAAAGGATAAGGAAGTCCCGTCGTTGCCCGGGCGTCTCTGGGACCTGTTCATCAAGGGCGATGTGTACGTCTGGTCGGATGCTGCGACCACGGGACCATTAAATGCCGTGGGCAAACCCGGGATGGTCATTCCATTTATACCCTTCTTCAACAAGGCCACCGTGGTCATCGGCGGCCAGTCGCAGACCCTGTGGTTCGTGCCTGACGACTATGGTCCGCGCTATGGGTTGACCGACATGGGATGGCGCCCCCTGGCCCGCAATTTCATCCAGGGGGAACCCATCATCCACGAGCGTTTGCGATCCGGGGATCATCTGTTCGTCGAGCGTGTGACCTACAACTTCCGGCGTCCGGAGCGTGGGGAAACCATCGTGTTCCGGTCCGAGGAACACCCGGGCATGACGCCGCACACCCATTACATCAAACGTCTGGTGGGCCTTGGCGGCGACCGAATCCGCATTGGTGACGACCGCCATACCTACATCAACGGCCGCCGACTCGGGACCAACGACTACGGCTTCGAGCACGTGTTTGGCTTTGATCCAGCGAGGAAGCCGGAGCCGAACGTGTATTCGGGTCACGTCAATGGAACCGTCTGGCGCTGGGCCCGCGACGGCGCCTGGGGGCCGACGGCAAATTTTCCTGACGACAAAACCGAGGTCACGGTGCGACCGGGCCATTACGTGTGCTTCGGCGACAACACGATGAACAGCGCCGACTCGCGCTACTGGGGCGAACCGGATTTTCCTCAGGAGCGCGTCATCGGGAAATCATGCTTCGTCTTCTGGCCGTTCACTGAGCGTTGGGGCTGGGGCCGGCACTGATTGCCTCGAGGATCCTGACTTCTACGACTCGTTTCAACTAAGGTCAGAAAAAGGCGCACAATAAATGTTATATTCAATACAAGGATAGGGTAAATGAGATAGCGCGAAGCTCCTGCTGAGCGGGTGCGTAGGTGGCGGGCGGTCGGGCCAGGATGTCGTGGGGCGAAGATGAACGCGTCCTTTCACCCGGCTCGGCGGGAGCCTCGCCCTACCAAGGAGGATGATATTCACCGCCTCGGCTAGCGGCCCAGCAGCCAGTCGGCGCGGTCGGTGTCTTTGCCGAGACCGAAGCGTGGGAATGCCTTGAGCTGCAGGGTCAACACGATAGCCCAATCCGCCGTTGCTTGTCGGTTATCCCTCAGGCGCAGGGTCAACGCGGCGGTCCAACTGCGCAGATCCCGGTAAATCGTGTAGTACTGCTCTTCAAGCACGCCGTCCCGGGCTTCAAAGTAGTGGCTGAACCGGAAGGCCCAATCCTCGTTGATTTTGTAGTACAGGCTGCTGGAAATGAGGTTGTTCCCCGGACCGTAGCCTCCCGGTGTGGGATCGTCCTTCAGGTACCGGTGTCCCAGAGTCCAGTTCCAGACGTCGTTCGGCAGGAGAGTCAGTCGGTGATTTGCCTCGCGCCAATCGCTTCCATTGATGTCGTAACGCACCTGCGAGTTGAATACCGCCCAGCTGCGCGGACTGAAATCCAAGTCCGAGTACAGGTCCGGAAACGTCGTCTGATTGATGTTCGGCTGCAGCCTCCAGTCCGTGTAAACCGCCCAATTGACGAGGTTCTCCACCGCATTGGTGCGCTTGGTTTGGACCTTGTTGCGCAGTCCGATACGGATGGTGTTCTGGCTGTCCACCGAGTCGATGGAGTTGTAGTCCGGGAACTCCAACGGAAGCAGCCGGTGCGACGGCAACTCTTGATCGAATTGCGGAATCTCCCAGGGTTGCCGATCGGGTTTGGGAACGAAGACGTAATTCAACGACGGCTCAATAATGTGCCGGATGCCGGTGACGTCGAGGGTGTCGTTTCGGATCCCGGGCCACACACGCGAGGCCTTGAAGCTCAGCTCTGCGCCGGTGTTGAAGACCCAGCGATCCCGGGCGCCGCCGGGGACGGGGAGGCCATCCGGATCGCCGTAGTAGGTGTAGCGTCCCCCTACCCTGGGAGTGAAATTCAGGAAGCCGAAAAACGTCTGCGGCACCACGATTTGGTGCAAGGTGTCCGCCCGCATGGCCGAGAAGTTCGTCGCCACACCGCTGCCAAGCAGCCCCTCGCGATAGCGCAGGTACGCGAGTGAGGTCTCCGTCTCGTAGTACGCAGGCGTCTCCCAGATTTGCTGACGCAGGCCGGTCAGCTTGACGTCCGGCAGACGTTCGACGGTGCGGAAGAAATCGTTGATCTGCGGCTGCGCCATCGCGTCGAGGCTGAAGTTCCTCCAGAACTGGCTGGCCTCGAAGAACGACTTGGGCTGGGTGTCGCGCCGGAATTCACTCTCGTAGAAATCGTGCACCACGAGCGGATCACTCTGCTCGCGAACCACGGCCTTGGCGCTGAATCCGTCCCACGGCTCCATCTCATGAGTGACCGTGGTGCGGTGGCGGTTTGACGGGATCGGTTTTCCGGCAGCATC
>JANXMD010000786.1 GCA_025354845.1 Verrucomicrobiota bacterium
ACGACTCTGGTGCAATTGCTCCCGCGTTTCTACGAAGTGTCGGCTGGAGTCATCCGGATCGATGGTCGCGACCTGCGCGAGTACCCCATGGCCACCCTGCGGTCGCAGATCGCGGTGGTTGGGCAGGAACCGTTTCTGTTCAACGGGACGATACGTGAAAACATTCTCTACGGTCGTCTGGATGCGACCGCTGGGGACCTGGATGCGGCGGCTCAGGCGGCGAACTGCCACGATTTCATTCACCGGCTGCCTGAGGGCTACGACACTCGGGTGGGCGAGCGCGGCGTGCGGCTCAGCGTCGGGGAAAAGCAACGCATTACGATCGCCCGGGCGCTGCTTAAGAACGCGCCAATTCTCATCCTGGACGAGGCCACGGCGAGCGTGGACACCGCCACCGAACGCCGCATCCAGGAAGCGTTGGAAAACCTGATGCGCGGCCGGACCAGCTTTGTGGTGGCGCATCGGCTGAGCACCATCCGGCAGGCCCATCAGATTCTGGTTCTCAACCACGGTCAGGTGGTGGAGCGAGGCTCGCACGATCGCCTCGTCGCCCAAGATGGCTTGTACGCTCGAATGGTGCGGGCGCAGGCTGCCGTTCGGGAAATCGAGAGTCAGGAGGATGTGGAATCCCCTGAAAACCCCCCGATTACCACCGAAGCGGCCGTCCGCTAGGGATTTGTGTGTTGACACTTGCCCCCTCCGTTCCTACAACATCCGTGCCAATAAGCTCGTTAATAGTCTGCCTCCAAAGAGCGCTCAAAGTCTTTCTCTGTATGAACAAGTTCATTCGCACCGCAGGAATGTTGTCCGTTGGGGCTGCAAGCCTTTCGATTCAAGGTATTGCAACTGCCTCGGAAGGAGGCGTTAAGCCTTGGTCCGTTGGGGCATCGCTCCGCGGTTTCTACGACGACAATATCTACACTCGTCCCAATGGTCCGGCGAAGATCGATAGTTTCGGTTTTGAAGTCAGCCCGAGCCTGAGCTACGCGGCTAAGTACGACGCCACATCGGTCAGTCTCTCTTACGCCTACAGCGCAAAGTATTACGCCACATCGAAGGCGGACAATGCCTGGGATCAGGGGCACTCCGTCAACGCCTCGATCCAGCACGAGTTCAATCAGCGCCTCTCGCTGAGCGCTAGCGACGCCTTCGCCGTTACCCGTGAGCCTCAGGAATTGTTCTCCGGACTCGTTTACCGGACTCAGGGGAACAACCTGAACAATCAGGCCCAAGTGAGTCTGTCTTACCAGATCTCCCCTCTGTGGAGTGCGGTGATCGGGTATCACAACGGCTACTACGACTATGACAATGTCGGCTACAAGGCCGCGTTGAACCGTATTGAGCATCTTCCTTCGCTCAACCTTCGGTACCAGATTGCTCCGCTCACCGTCGGTGTCCTCGGGTATCAGTACGGCTCGGTGGTGCATGATGGGAATTTGGATCTCTTCGGGACCAAGGGTACCCCTGGCTATTTGTCCGCCTCGGCTCGCGACAACACCTCGCACTATTTCTTCGGTGGTCTGGATCACACCTTCAGTCCGGATTTGACCGGTGCCGTTCGTGCTGGTGCTCAGATCACGAAGTATGATTACAACGGCCCGGCTGGGGTGCGTTACGGTGAGACCTCCCCTTACGCGGACGCCAACCTCAAGTACGGGTTCGCTCCGGGGAGCTCGTTCCAAATCGGCGTGCGTCATCAGCGCAACGCCACGGACGTCACCCTGAACTTCTCGGGCGACATCGTCCAAGATCAGGAGAGCACCGGTGTTTACGGCACGCTGCGTCACCAGATCTCCGGCAAGTTGGGTGCCCACCTGACCGCTCAATACCAAGATTCTCAATTCCACGGTGGCGGTGCGACGATCGACGGTAAGAGTGAAACCTACTTCACCATCGGCGGCGGTCTGGACTATCAGATTTCGGCGAACCTCGCGGCTGAGGCCTCGTACAGCTACGACGACCTGAGCTCGAACCTCCTCGCCCGTGGTTATACCCGGAACCGCGTGTTCCTCGGTATCCGCGCTAGTTACTAAGCGGTTAAAATTCGATTGCAGGAGGCTGGAAACCACTTTCAGCCTCCTTTTTTTTCATGGAACCCGCCAAGACACCGCCGCTGCCGCCGTCGACGGACGCCAAGCTTCACTTCCTGGATTACTGGCGGATCATTCGGATCCGCAAGGTTATCATCCTTGCGGTGTTCCTCCTCGTGGTCATCACCACGACCGCCGTCACGTTTGTCCTGCCGATCGCTTACTCGAGCACGGCCCGACTCAAGGTTGAGAAGGACACGCCCGACATCACCCCATTCGGCATGGGTGGTGGGTCACAGGTCTATGACCCCTACTTCTTGACCACCGAATTCGAAGTCTTGAAGTCCCGCAAGATCCTCTACCCGGTAATCGACGCCCTCGGTCTGAACGGGATCTATTCCAAGCGGAACAAGGCGACCCGTGAGTACACGACGCAGGAGTCTTACGACATCCTGTCCCGCGAGGTGGAAGTGAAGCAGTTCCGGAATACTTCGATCATTGAGATCACTGCGCTCAGTCCGACGGCGGATGCGGCGGCGAATATCGCCAATGAGGTGGCCGGCTCCTACGAGAAGTATCGCAATACTCTCCGCACCGGCCGCAAGGACCGTGGTCTCGACACCCTGACCAACTCGCTCTCCAACATTGAGGCCAAGCTCAAGGCCGCCCAGATGGAGCTCGATCGCCTTCGCACCAACTTGAACGTGCCAGACATCGTTGCGGATGGCGGCCAGTTCCAGTCGCTTTCGACGGATGAGATCCGCCGACTGAGCATGATGAAGACCGACATCGAAAGTCGGTTGAATCAGGAGGAGATTATCTTTGCCAATCTGATGCAGAAGAAGGGCGATAAACTGCGGAGTGCCATTAACGCGACCAAGCCCACGCCCCTGCTCCAGAGCCTGCTTCAGGATTTGAGCAGCTCCGAGGTTCGCCGGGTCGGGCTCAGTGTCGATTTGGGGCGAGAGCACCCTGACGTGAAGCGTATCGAGGAGATCATCCGCAAGTTGAACTCGGAAATCGATCAGCAGGTTGCCGGGATCATCGAGTCTCTGACCTCGCAGTTGGAATCGGACCGCGCCACCAAGCTCAAGATCGAGCAGACCCTCAAAAGGGCGCAGGATGATGACGCAAGCGCGCTCTCTCGGTTCCAGCCGTACCGAGACATGAAAAAGAAGGTGGATACTCTCGAGCGCGTCGGCCAGGCGATGTCCGCGGCGATCATGCAAGAAAACGTGACCGGCGCGATCTCGAAGGAAAGCTCCGTGGAAATCGTGGATCCAGCGATCCCGGGCCTCCGCCCGGTGAAACCTGCCAAGATGCTCAACGTCACGCTCGGTGCGATCGCCGGCTTATTGCTGGGCGTCGGTCTCGCGTTCTTCATCGAGTACCTGGACACCAGCGTTAAGACCATCGACGACGTGGAGCAGGCGCTGCAGGCACCCGTTCTCGGTGTCATCCCGCAGAACGTCGGCACGCTGATGAACGAAGGACCGGAAAGCCCGCATGCCGAGGCGTATCGCGTTCTGCGAACCAACGTCCTGTTCTCCCGGAAAGATCCAAGCCTCCGCACCATGACCGTCGTTTCCGGCGGCGCAGGCGAGGGCAAATCGACCACCATCTTCAACCTGGCCACGATTTTTGCCCAGCAGGGAAGCCGGGTTCTGATCGTTGACTCCGATCTTCGCCGTCCCAGCCTGCACAAGCTGATGAACGTGGCGAACAACGTGGGGCTGACCAACTACCTCCTGAAGCAGAACAAGCTGGAGGAGGTCATCCAGACCACGTCGCTTCCGTCGATGGACTTCCTGCCTTCCGGCAAGCTGCCCAGCAGCTCGATGGGCATCCTGAACTCCGCGGCGATGCGCGCCTTCATCGAAGAGGCCAAGAGCCGATACGATTTCGTCTTCTTCGACTCACCGCCGATCATGGGCGTTAGCGACGCCTCGATTCTGGCGAGCGAAGTGGACATGGCGATCCTCGTCGTCCAGTACCGCAAGTATCCGCAGCAGATGACGCTTCGCGCCAAACAGATGGTCGAAAAGGTCGGTGGCAAGCTCCTTGGGGTGGTGTTGAACAACATCAACATCTCGCAGGACAGCTACTACTACTACTACAGCGGCTACTACTACGACTACTACTCCAAGAGCGACGACAGTCGCCCCGAGGGCGAAAAGAAACCGACCGATGGAAAGGGCGCAAAAGCGTCCAAGTCCGGCATCGACGTTCAGCCGAAATACTGATTTCGTCCCCGTCCGCGCCCTCCCCACCCAGCGCCAAGCTATTGCGACATGAATCTTGTTCGAGTCTCTCTTCGTTCCCTCTGGGCAGCCATGTTGCTGTGCCTGGGAGCGCTTTTGCTCACCGGTTGCCAGACAATGGATTCCCCCGAGCCGATGCCGTCCAAGGCAACAGGCGCGGCGACGGCGAATGCCCCCAAGGCGCCCGGATCACTCGGAATGGATTATCTCCGGTCCGGTGACCGAATCCGAATCGTCTACTCCGACATTCCCGACGCACCGGCGCCGACGGATGATCAGATTCCCGAGGACGGCAAACTGTCGCTCTATAAGAACGTTGAGATTAGCCTGCTTGGGAAGAAGCGCACCGATCTGGAAAAGGAGATCGAAGACATTTATGTCAATCAGCGCCACCTGTATAAGAAGATCAAGGTGACTATTGAGCGCATGGGCCTGTTCATCTCCATTGGTGGAGAGGTTCGCACGCCCAGCGGCACCATTCCGTTCATCGCGGGCATGACGCTGACCACGGCGATCAATGCTGCGGGTGGCTGCACCGAGTTTGCCAATCGCAGAGCGGTTCAGATCAAGCGGGCAAACGGTGAGACGCTGAAGGTGAATCTGCGCAAGGCGGTGGATGATCCCAAATACGACGTGCCGCTCTATCCGGGTGACACCGTCCACGTGCATCGCACCCTCCTCTGATTCCGTCATGGTCGAGCTTGCCATCCTCACCGGAAGGCGGGCGCACACCGTGATTGCGGTTCCCCGTCTCCCCAGTGTCCTTGGACGCGATGGGGCGGACATTGCCCTTCCCGAGCCCGGCGTGGCCCTCGTGCACGCCACGTTGAGGGATGCTGGAATCGAGGGGTTTATCCTCGAAGCCGAATCAGCTACTTCGATTTATTCGGGGGGAAAACCGCTCCAGCGCCTGGCTTTGAGGGACGGTAGTGTCTTTGAACTGGGTTCCATTCGCCTCCAATTCCGAATCCAGCCTGCTCATTCTCGGAACCTTCGCGGGCTGGAGGTCCTGACGTTTGGACTGATTGCAGCGACGATGGCTGCCGAGGTCGCTTGGCTGCTTATTTCTCCGACCTGGCCTTGAGCGTCTCCTTGAGGACCCACACCAAACGGGAACTCAGGTGGTCGTAGCTGCATTCCTGGCGGGCCAGCGTGCTAAGACCCAGCCGGGTCTCCAGGAGTTCTGGGTGCTCATACAAAGTGCGGATGCGCTCGGCCAGGCGCTTGGGGTACTCGCGATCCACTTCGCTGTTGAAATCGATGAGCATTAACTCGGGAAGCAGGAGCGCGGCGTCTCCCACCCGACTGGCGAGTATGAACCGCTCTGCCGCCATGTACTCCGGCACTTTCCCGGTGGTTCGAACCTGGCCGGGAACATTGTTGGTTTGCGTGGACATGGCGATGTCCATGAGGCGCAAATAGGTTGGAACCTCGTCGTATGGAATTCTACCCGTGAATACGACCCGATCGGAAACGCCCAGGCGCAGGCTTTCCTTGGACAGCCAGCCCATACCCGCACCGTCACCGATGATCAGTCCGGTCACCGGAATGTCCGATAGGTAGGAGAGGGCCTCGAGCAAATCCCATCCGTAACAGATGCGGAGTCTTGGGCTATAAATGAGGGACCCCATGAGTCCGACCACGAAGCGGCCCTCGGTCCCAAGCTTTTGGCGCAGGGACTGAATGGCTTCGGGAGTGGCGTTGGTTTGCTCCCCAAATCCGTCGCGGATGACCATGACCCGCTTGCGTCCTTGTCCGATCAGGTGTTCCCGATGATTGGTTCCGCGTACCACGATGGCGGACGCATAGCGGTGCGAGAGGCGTTCCAGAATCCAGAGCAAAGGGAGTCGCCACCCGGATTTCGTCCCAGACTGGCGCGCCATCGCATAAATGGCGTCGCCGGTGTCCAGAACGTAGGGAACCCGGAAAATCAACCACCAGAACACGGCGAGAAGGGCGCCAGGCATTGCCGTGTTCACGACGTAGTGGATTTGCGCGCGATGCCTCAGCAGGGCGCCGATCCACTTCACCGCAGAGATCAATCGACTGCGGCCGCGGTAGAGGAAGCGCGTTTGAGCCGGATCGAGTTTTGCGGCGAGGCCTTTGGCGCGCACCGCCTCAATGCCGTCCGCGCGGCCATTGACCAGAAAAGTAACGTCGATTGGGGTCACCGGTCGCCTCCCGCTTCCGCTTCCGCTCCGGATCGTCGCCGCAGTTCGGATTCGTAAACACGCCAGGTCGCCTCGGCGCATTCGGCCCAGGTATGAGACTCCAGGGTGGTTCGTGCCGCCTGTCC
>JANXMD010000822.1 GCA_025354845.1 Verrucomicrobiota bacterium
GATAACGGAGAGATTTACGAAACCAGCCCCCCTAATCAAGGGATGTGCCGTGCCGGAGAGGTAACAATCTGACCGCGAAGTCGACACCTGGGAATGGCCATCCCACGTGAAGTCGCGGCAGGGGTTCAGTTGCGGACCGAACCGGGAATCAACCCCTTCAATCCTGCCACCATCCGGCGGACGAAGCCCGTCTGGGGGGGGAGGTGATGCTGACCGCACTGCGGACAATATTCCCTAAAGGTAGGTACGTCGGCCTGGCAGCGGGCACAGTTGAAAAACAGGGATTTCCGACACGCTGCACATTCCTTTGAACCCAAAGGATTCAGAGCAGAGCAACGGCCACAGAGAATGGAGTTCGCCACAGCTAAAGACGCGAGTACCAGTTTTGAACGCGGGATTGCCTCCAGAGGAACAGGAAGAAGGCCGGCTGTCCTCTAAAATCTTGAGTTGTAGTCGGGCAGCGCAAGCAAGGTATCTGCTTGCAATCCATCCTCCTCCGATTTGAGGAATTTGGCCCCGTCGGGCGCAATCCCAATGACCACCGGGACCTGCCTGCCGTCCTTGGAAACGAAAAACTCCGATCGACCACGCTCAATGGCCGTGATGGCCTGATTCTCCAACAACATCCAGCGCCCACCTCCGAGTGTGGTGCCTCCGATCGCCCGGACACGGGAACGCCCCTCCGGGGTCAGTTCCTTCATGATGCTTTCAATCGCAACTTTCAACGACATGGCAATGATTTCTGCGAGCCGCAAGTTCCACACCAGACCGCTGCGGACAGGAAACACCTCCCCACGGATCTCCGGCACAGACGCTGCCAGTCACCCTTAGGTTACCCACCAAGACTCCCTAAGGACTGACGCCCAAGAAGGTGGAATAGTGATGGGGAAGTGGGGGAGGGTCAAGAAGCTGGCCAAAGACTTCTGCCAGGAAATTCCTCCCCGGAAGGACGGTGAAGAAGTTGTGAATAACTTCGCGCTTACACCCGTCAATGTTCGCCGGTCGACCGGCATGCTGTCCGGGGAGAACCCGGAAGGGGCGCCCGCAGGTTTGGGTTCCTGCGAAGAATTGACAGCCAACGGTGGAAATGCGCCACGTGAAACACCGCTCGACCGTCTTCCTGTTGGATTCCCGGTGACCTTCCGGATTGCTCGGAAAGGTTGGCTTCCGGTCGCTCTCGCCGAGCGGTTTTGGAGGAGATCAGCGAGACGGGCGCGAGAGGCTGGCGATACGACCGCCGCCTCCGGAGTTGCCGATTTCCGCATGCAGGCGCTTCGCGGCGTGCGCCCGTTCGAACAGCGTGACCACAATCTTCCGGACCGACTCGCTGGTCAGCACGGTCTCAATCTGTGCGACAAACGCCTCCTCCGTATCGCAAAGCAGTACAGCCCCGTCGGTGGCCACATTGGCAAATCGCAAGGGGTAGAGCGTGATGTCGTACCCAATCATCAGGATGTCCGCCTCGTACGCGTTGAGCGCCGGCGCGCGGATGACCAACTGATAGGCGAACAGATTCGATTTCCAAACCACCGACACCACCATTCCCACCAACACGCCCTTGGTCATTTCGGTCAGATGCGCCGCCTGCTCCTTGAGAACGGAAACCGGCGTCCGAACATTGGCCAACGGGGGCAGTTCACCCCATAGATTCTTAGGATCCATAGGGACGGTTGGGTTGAGAATAAATGGACCCACCGAACGCCGGACGCGTCCCAGTCAGTAGGACTGCGTCTGGGCGTAGGGCCGAACTGGCCGTCCAAAAGCCATCAAAGGTGATGTAAAAGCACCAGTGCGAGGTCGGTGAGGTTTTTGGATTCACTGTCTCCGGCAAGAAAATCGAGGTGGTAGCGACCGCGGGAGTCGAGCCTGCACCTGGACAAAGGTCCATGCACGCGAGCCGAATTCCTGGGAAGCCATGATGAAGAAGGGACGGATGGAGTGCGATGGTTGTGGGCAGGGCCGAGTGCTTGCGGTTCGCTTGGCGTTGTATTGGTTAAAAATTTCGTCCGAAGACCGCCTGCGGAATTCGGACATCCTTTTCTCCACTAAGACTCGGCAGAACTCTCATCCAGCTTGAGCACTTTTGCCCCGGAGCGCCTCTCCGGCTGGAAGGATCCGTTCCAAATCGGAACCGGTCGGGCAATTCCCTGCTGACACCCGAAGGCCACCAGCACTACAATTCTCAAATCGCCCCTGCCACGCCAACCCACTTCCGCCCCGCGGCACGCGCGTTCACACTGATCGAGTTGCGGGTGGCCACCGCTGGACGGACCCCGCGACCGTCAAAGCGGGCCGGGCCGTCGCCACTGGCAACCCGGTGTTCAGCTGGAGCGGTGGCGGAGCCAAGAACCCGGAATTCCGATGGGTGTGGAATCGATACCGCTACCCGCAGTGGAAGGATCCTCCCTGAGGGGATCTCGTTGTCCAAACGCCTCCCGAGTCCTTCATGAAGCTGCAACACGTCGGTCCCGCCGTACGCCTCGCGCGCCTCGCTCCCTTGGGGCTGTGTGTGGGAGCCTGGCTCGGCCTCGCCGCCGGCCCGACGAACGCCCCCGTCAAGCCAGCCACGAACACCCTTCCGGCCAAATCGCGATTTATCGTCGACGATGTCGGCAACACCGCACCTCCGGCCAAGGAGGACACAGACGGTCAGTCGGCGGAGCTTGCCAAACAGGCCGACGACTGGATGGCTAAAGGCAAGTATGCGGAGGCAGTCGCCCTCCTCGAGAAAGCGACAAAACTCACGCCGGAGAACGAGGAGCTGCGCTTCAATTTGGCCTTCTCGTACAATCGCGTCGGACGCGCCCGTGAGGCGATCGCGCAGTACCGCGAGACCATCCGAATTCTTCCCGAGTACGCCGAGGCTCACAACAACCTGGGGAATCTGCTGGTCCGCAACGGCGACGTCGGAGGGGCGGTGGAACAGTTTCAGGCGGCGATCAAGTATCAGCCCGAAAACAGCAGCGCCCACAACAACCTGGGAACCGCGCTCGTTCGGATTGGAAAGCCGACCGAAGCGCTTGCCCAGTTCGAGGAAGCCATCCGGCTGCGGGCCGATTACGCCGAGGCGTGGCAGAACCTCGGATTGTCACGATTGACCCAGCGTCAGATTCCCGCCGCAGTCGAGGCGCTCGATACCGCGCTGCGACTCAATCCCCGCCTTGAGGTCGCGCGGAAGGCGCTCACCCAGATCCGGGAGCGTGCCAGGGCCGCGACGGCCGCCTCCAATTCCGGTGTCAGCGCCCCGGCGGCTTTGGCGCCACGTTGAGGAAAAGGCGGGTCTTCGCCCCGTTCTGGGTGACCACAAGATCGGGCCGGCCGTCGCCATTGACGTCCCCGACCGCGACCCCGCGCTGCTCGCCATAAACCTGCACGCCCGACAATTCGCCCGCGACAGGGGACAACGCGCCCTTCCCATCGCCCCGCAACCACAGGCCGCGACCGGAATCGATCCGCATATCCTCCGGACGGACGGCGAAATCATTTTGCGCCAGGAACACGTCGAGGTGCCCATCCCCATCCGCGTCCGCCACGGC
>JANXMD010000012.1 GCA_025354845.1 Verrucomicrobiota bacterium
CACGCATTGAAAAAGGGGCGGTTGATTCGTGCGGACTGACGCCGGTAAACCACCGATGTGTTCGCGTGAACTGGCTCGCGCACCCCCGCCCAAACCAGGGGTGTTTTCGGTGCCACCGAGCATCGGATCATCGTCCCCGAAGCGGACCGAATCCGTCGACTGGCCGGGAAGCCCGCGGGATCCCGCGGATCTGCCGTCAATAGCCCGCAGCCTGACCGTCCTTCCGCGACTCGCTGGCGCCCCAGTACACATGGTTGGTTCGGTCCCAGAGGATGGCCTGGTACCCGCCGAACGAGCCGACCGCGGTGCGCTGAATCTTGTGGCCCCGTTTCAGCAGATCCCGCTCCACGGTGCTGGAGAATCCCGACTCCAGATTCACCACACCGCCGTCGCTCATGGTCTCACCGGTGGGTTCGCTGGATCCGGTGTGGTAGATCCGTGGAGCGTCACCGGCCTCCTGCAGCGACATGCCAAAATCGAGCAGGTTGACCAGCACCTGCACATGGCCCTGAGGCTGCATGTCGCCACCCATCACCCCAAAACTGAGGAAGGGCTCGCCGTCTTGGGTCACGAAGGCCGGGATGATAGTATGAAACGGACGCTTGTGCGGCGCGTAGCTGTTGGGTCGTCCCGGAGTGAGGTCGAACAGCTCGCCGCGGTCATGGAGAATGAAGCCAAGCCCCGTTGGAATCACGCCGCTGCCCATTCCGCGGTAGTTGGACTGGATCAGCGAGACCATCATGCCGTCGGCGTCCGCCACGGTGAGAAAGATGGTGTCGCCCTGCTTCAATTGCGGGGCGCCCACCGACTGGGTGGCCGCGGCCCGCTCGGGGCGTATCAGGGCTCGGCGCTGGGTGGCATACTCGCGCGAGAGCAGGGCCTTTACCGGGATTGCCGAAAATGCCGGATCCCCATACAGGCGGGCGCGGTCTTCGTAGACGAGCTTTTTGGTCTCCACGAAGTGATGCACGTACTCGAGGCTGCCGAATCCCCAGGCATGCAGGTCGTAACCCGCAAGCAGGTTTAGCTGCTGCAGCGCCGCGATTCCCTGTCCGGGTGGCGGCAGTTCCCACACGTCGAACCCCCGGTAGTTCACCGAAACGGGCTCCACCCATTCCGAGGTGTGGTCGGCTAGATCCCGTTCGTCGAGGAATCCGCCTTGTTCGCGCACCGTATTGGCAATGACCGCAGCCAGAGCCCCGCGGTAGAAGGCGTCGCGTCCACCTGTGGCGATCGTGGACAGGGTGCGTGCCAGGTCGGGATTGCGGAACACCTCTCCGGCCCGGGGAGCCCGACCGCCGGGCATGTAGGTGTCGGCGAATCCGGGGTGGGACTTCAATGTGTTCGCGTTGCGGGCCCAGTCTGACGCGATCACTGGCGACAGCGGAAAGCCGTCGGACGCGTGCCGGATGGCC
>JANXMD010000087.1 GCA_025354845.1 Verrucomicrobiota bacterium
ATCCTTGACCGCTTCCTCCACCACGCCCAGGTCATCGTCATCAAGGGCCGCAGCTACCGGGTCAAAGACTCCCCAGTACTGCGAACCAAATCCAAGGAACCAGAGACCTCCGCTGCCGACGGCGACGCGAGCTAAAGGCTCCCCAAGCAATCGTCACCGGCTCAATTATTCGGCATCCCACCAGGCTCAAATCGGGCGGTGCACACACGCCGCGCCGGCCAGTCTGGATCAGCGGGACTTCCGTCGGGCAAGGGTATCTGCCGGGAACAGGCTTTCGGGGCCGACTTCGAGAACGCGCGCCAGGATGAACAATTCGTCATCGGTCACGCACCGAATCTGAGCTTCGATCTGGGAAAGTGTCCCCCGGCTGATGTCCAATCCGCCCAGCTGGCACTGAGTGGCGAGCTCTTCCTGGGTCAGGCCAAGCTTGACCCGCCGCAACCGTACTTGCGGTCCAACGATGTTGGCGGGTTTCTTGATTCTGGGCATTGCGCTAAACGCCCTGACCCTACCCGTCGCTGCTTGCTAAAACTGCTACCCCAGCGTAGCAGTTCTCTTTGTTCATCCGCTGACGCCCGAGGAAGACATCGGAGGCTATTTGAGGCGGCGGACAAGTCGCTGCGCTTGAAAACGAGGAAAATCACAATGATCGATCAATTTATTCGCGCCTTTCCAATGCTGTGTGGTGCCGCCGTCCTGGCCATGGCGCTGGAACTATCGACCTCCACGGGGGTTGCTCAGCCGCATTTCGTCCAAGTTGGAACATTGCCACATCCGGGCGCTTCGGATCGGGTCGAGGTTTTCGCCGCGAGCACCCGGCAATTGTTCAGTTTTCCGACCTATGACGGTGGCTATGTCGGCGAAGGCTACGTCAGCCCTCAAAGCGCCAATGATGCGTTTGCCTTTTCGACGCTGCCCGGGTTCGCGTCGGTGTACTGGGGACGGGTCGCCTGCGACGGTACCAACGTTTACACGGTTGGAGGATATGGGGTCTCCGCCTACTCCATCTTGTACGCCCCGGTCGCCTCACCGAGCAGCTGGCGCTCAACGGTTGACGTTCCGAACCTGGTCAAACCGATCGGGCGAGCCCTCCATCAAACCTTCATCTACCGAGGTCGGATGTATGTCCTTGGCGGATGGCACGGGGATGGGCAACCGCTGAACGCTGACGTCGAGTACGCACCCGTCCAAAGTGATGGCTCTATCGGAGCTTTTCTTCCGACCACCTCTCTGCCGGTCGGGATGGCGGGTCACTCTGCCACCGTCTCATCGAACGGCGTTGTGTACGTCGCGCACAAAACCAACCTCTACTCGGCTCAGATCGCGGCGGACGGATCGGTCGGCGCATGGCGAACGGAGCCATCTGTTGCGGGGCTGGACCACAACAACGTGGGCAACACGGGCCTGACGATCGTCGGGAACACGCTGGTTATCGTCGATTCCTCAAACACCTTTTTCTGTCTGCTCAGTTCCTCCGGAGCCATCGGCTCAGCGGTCACCAGCATCTCAAACCCGGTCGTGTTCTCCCAGCGATCGATTTATTCCAAGGGTGGCAAAGTCTATCTGACTGCCCCTGAAGGCGGCATCTACCGGATCGAAGAGATTCCGCAAGAAACCCTCCCTGCAATCTCAGTTGAACCTCAGAGTCAGACCGTTGCATTCGGAGACAGCGTGACGTTCGCGGTCACCGCAACCGGCAATCCCACCCTTGGTTACCAATGGTTCTTCAAAGGCGTCGCTGTTGATGGAGCAACCAACAACATCTTCACGATCAAGAATGTTCAACCGCGGGACGCCGGTAGCTACTCGGTCGTGGTTAGCAACCGAGTAGGTTCCGCTACCAGTGTTTCGGCGGCACTGATCGTCCAAACACCCTACAAATACACTGTGGTTGGCAGCGGCTGGGTCATCACCGGGTACACCGGTGGCGGGGGAGCAATTTCGATTCCGGCCAGCATCGACGGGGTCCCAGTTGTGGGCATTGGCACCTCCGCGTTTGAATCTCAGGCCGGCCTGACCCAGGTTACCCTTCCCAACAGTATCACCAGTATCGGGATGCATGCATTCGCCGGGTGCTACAGCCTTACCAACTTCACGATCCCCAGTAGGGTCACGAGCATCGACGAAGGGCCGTTTGCCGGTGATGTTCAGCTACCAGCGATTGGCGTGGATCCGGCGAACTCGTCCTTTAGGAGCGTGGATGGCGTTCTGTTCGACGAAAGCCAAACCACGCTCATTCAGTGGCCCGCCGGCAAGGCAGGAAGTTATTCGATTCCGACTGGAGTCACACGAATCGGTGGCTGGGCGTTCGACATCGCCCGCGGCCTAACCAACATCTCAATTCCGAGCAGCCTCAGCCGCATCAACGAATCCGCGTTCAGTGATTGCACGGGTCTGACCAGCATCGGAATTCCATCGAGCGTCACTGCGATCGCATCGTATGCCTTCGGAAATTGCACCAACCTGAGCAGTGTGGTCTTTAGCGGAAACGCACCTGCCGCCGATTCGACGCTCTTTTACCATTCCACCAAGGCCACGGTTTACTTCCTTCCGGGTACCACCGGCTGGGGTCCAACGTTTGGTGGGGCGCCTGCGATCTTGCTCACGCCACGGTCGGCAACCGCGACAGCGAGTGTCGTGAACGGGTTCTTGGTCGGAGCCAGCGTCAGCGATCCGGGACTGGGTTACACCAACACGCCCATCGTTCGGGTTATCGGCGGGAATGGGTCCGGAGCTCAGGCCGTGGCCGTGGTCAGCAACGGAATCGTGACTGCAGTAAAACTGTTGGCTGCGGGGTCCGGCTATACCACGGCACCCATGATCGTGATTGCGCCACCGTTTATTCCACAGCCCACCATCGGGATTAAGGCACTCGTTTTTGGGCCACTCGCAACACCGGTGATCCGGTTGGATTTTACCAACCTATCACCCTACGACAACTACCAGTTGGAGTTTACCGCAACGGCCGGCGGCGCTTGGACCAATCTCGGCGCTCCGTTCGTACCGACGGGAGCTTCAAACACTCAATACGCTGATGGTGTAGGCAACACCGGCTTCCTGAGGGTAAGGCACGACCCGTAAATGAAGCGGCCGGGTCTCGGGACGGAGCAGCAGACCGTATGCTGGCTATGAGAAACCCGACTTCATGGCCTGACTCAGGTTGCACAAGCACGTCTCGTAGATTCCTTACTGCGATCTATAGTCACTATGTATCCTCCCGATTACATCCCCTATGGCCTGATTCCTGACCCGGACTCAGAAGGACTCGACATCCAAAAGGTTGCCGTCGACGTCTTGAACTATTGCGCCACCAAGTACCTGCTGAGTCTCGCCAAGTCCGGTAAGGTCCTGTTCTGCTCGACCTCCGAAGTGGATTGGGAACCGATGGCCCGGAT
>JANXMD010000088.1 GCA_025354845.1 Verrucomicrobiota bacterium
AGCCCACGACGATCACGCGGTGCCTCAATCTCATGGCCATCAGCAAGGCGATTGAACGCATCGCCGATCACGCCAAGAACGTCGCCGAGGAGGCGGTTTACCTCTACGAGGCCAAGGATATCCGTCACACGACGGCTGCTGAATCCCCCCGTTGACGGCAACACGGGTGGATAGGCTTGCCCCGGGTTTGTGACCTCCCGGTCACCCCACTTTTTCCGTTGTTCCCGCAAGGTCACGAGCCTTCCCGGACTTGCCCTGCGAGATTTCCGCAGCTATGAACGCTGTCATGATTGGTTCGGGTCTCCAAATCTTGTCTCCCTCCATCGCAACCGGCATCGGTTCGCGCGTGCTGGGCCGTCTGGGTTTGGAATCGCCCTACCGGCTTCGCCTCTCCCGCGCCGACGTCGACATCAAGGCGGCGCAGGCCTTGCGGTTCCTGGTTTTCAACCTGGAGCTCAACGAGGGATTGGATCAGTCGTACACCACACTCCGCGACGCGGATGCGTTCGATCCCATCTGCGACCATCTCCTGGTGGAGGATTACCGCAGCGGGGACGTGGTGGGCACCTATCGCCTCCAGACCGGCGCAACCGCCGCTGCCAACCTGGGGTACTACTCCGCCCTCGAGTTCGATTTCGCCCCGTACGAGCCGCACCGTGCCAAGATGGTTGAACTGGGTCGCGCCTGCGTCCACCGGGATCACCGCAATCTCGCGGTCCTTGGCCTGCTCTGGCGCGGGATTGTCGAATACGCCCGCAACCATGGGGCGCGGTATATGGTGGGCTGCAGTTCGCTGACCTCGCAGGATCCTGCCGAGGGTGCCGCGGCATTTTTTGAACTGAGCGGCCGTCATCTGATCGAGCCCTCGCTGCGTACCTTTCCGGTGCCGAAGTTCCGCTGCGACATGGACCAGCTCGCTCCGGCCGTGCCGAAGATTCCCAAGCTGCTGCGTGCCTACCTCTCGCTGGGAGCCGCCATCTGTGGTCCGCCGGCGATTGACCGCGAGTTCAAGACCATCGATTTCCTCACCTGGATGGACATCGAGGCACTTCCCGCCTCCGCGCGACGCATGATAGGTTAGCCGCATGGCGCTTCACCCGGTCCGGCTACCGGTTCGACTCCTCCGCTTCGCCCGCTTCAGCACGGCAGCCCTCCGGGATCTGTCGCGAACGGTCACGCCTTTTGAGGTCGCGTCAGGCACCAAGGACTATCGGCGTCGCGCTGAATGGACCCACCGGCATGCGCGCATCCTGTGTCGAATCATGAACTGGAACGTGACCCACGAGGGGACCATTCCCCAGGCGCAGATTTATGGGTCCAATCACCTCGGCTACCTCGACATTGTCACCATTGCCTCCACCACACCGGTGGTGTTCGTGTCGAAGGCCGAAGTGCGCCAGTGGCCGGTGGTGGGCCGGCTGGCGACGGGAGGCGGCACCCTGTATTTGCAGCGCGAGAAGCGAGGGGAGTTGACCGGCGTGATCCGTCAATTCGAGGAGGTGGTGCAGCACGAGATTCCGGTGGTTGTCTTCCTGGAAGGGACCAGCTCGGGCGGGGACACCGTCCTCCCGTTCCGACCCTCGCTGCTGGCTCCGGCGGTGGAGGCGGGATGGCAGGTCGCGCCAGTGGCGCTGGATTACGCCATTTCCAAAGGGACGGTGGCCCAGGATGTCGCGTACTGGCGGGACATGACCTTCGTGCCGCATTTCTTCAACTTGCTGTCCGCTGAGCGTCTGGATGCCCGCGTGACGTATGGCGCGGCTCGATCCGCAGGAACCGACCGCAAGCTTCTGGCGCGGCAATTCCACGACGAGGTGGTGCAGCTGCGCCGTCCCCTAGCCTCGGGTTCGGCCGTGCAGTGAGATATACTGGATCGCGTTCCGCCCTGTATTCGGAACGACCCTTTCAGTAGCCTTTCCTCGTGCCCGTCGAAATCAGCATCGTGGTTCCGGTGTTCAACGAGCAGGAGAACATCGCGCCGTTGGCCGCCGAGTTGGTGCGCGTCTTCGCCCGGGAAGCGCGTCCGTGGGAGCTTGTGCTCGTGGATGACGCGAGCACCGACGGCACTTGGGCGGAAATCGTGAAGGCCCAGTTCGCCGACGCGCGGGTTCGTGGATTGCGCCATCAGGCCAATCGAGGCCAGAGCGCCGCTGTGTGGACCGGAATCACCCGGTCCGAGGGCCGTTTCGTGTGCACGCTGGACGGCGACCTGCAGAACGATCCCGCGGAACTCCCGCGCATGCTGGGGATGCTCGGCGACCTCGACTTCGTCAGCGGCCGGCGGACGCATCGCCAGGATTCCTGGGTGCGGAAGATGTCCTCCGCCGTCGCGCGCGCGGCCCGAAGTTGGGCGCTGGGGCATGATTTTGCCGACACCGGATGCGCGCTGCGTGCCTTCAAGCGGTCCACCATGGAGGGGCTGTTTCCGTTCAACGGATTGCACCGCTTCCTGCCCATTCTGGTGGCGGCGGGTGGCCATCGGTGTCTCGAAATTCCGGTGAACCACCGCCCGCGGGTCGCCGGCGTGAGCAAGTACGGCGTGTGGAACCGGCTCGGACGCGGCGTCTACGATCTAATCGGCGTGGGCTGGTGCCTGCGTCGTCGCTTGGCGCCGGTTGGGGTATACGACTCCCGTCAGGCTCCATCTCGCTGAACCCAAAAAGACAGGTCAAACCGCTGATGGACGCGGATGAACGCAGATCCTGAGCGGGATGCGTCTCATCCACTACCGTTTTTGGTTGAACCGTTGGCTTACTCGAGCCGGACCACCCACCATTCAATGGGCTGACCGCTCACCCGGAGCCGCAGTTTGGTCTTCAACACCACGGTGCCTCGAACGCCCCGGACCCAGTCCTCCAGCGGCGACTTCAGGATCCAGGGAGCGGTGTCGGTGGAGAGGGCGATGTACTTGAGCCCCCGGGCGCGCAACTGTTCTGCCGTGTCGGCTGCGGTGACGTGAAACACGCGACGCCGATCGAAAGGCCGCCAGAGCGAGGTTTCCGATTCGTCCCAGCCGATATATCCGACGACCCGCTCGGTGTCGGGAATGGCCGTGCGAAGCGACGCGAGGTGGTCCCAGCGTTTGGAGTAGATCTCGAACGTGAGTGCCGCCTTTTCCAGGGTGGGGGAATCGTGTCGCGCCCGGAGATGCTTGAGGACGCTTGCCGCTGGCCACAACGGTCGGGCCGGAGAGATCACGACGATGGCGCCGGCGAGGACATACGAAAAGGCGGCCAGCAGTCCGAACGCGCGTCCCCGGACGGCGCGCGCCGCACCGGGCCCGGCGATGAGCGCAGGAAGCAGCAGGGCGTAATACGGTGCCGCCACTCGGCCGCAGGCGACCATGCCGGTGCCGGCGAGGAAAACGGCGAGTGAAATCCAGGAGGATCCGCGCAGCAGGCGAAGCGCGCCGGTGTCACCGTGTTTGCGGCCACCGCGCAGTGAGGCAACCGCCAAAACCAACGCCGCCAGCGTGGGGCCGGTTCCGAGGCCGGCGTTTTCCTCATTGTTGAGTTCACGCAATTCGTAGCTGGCGGCGCCGAGTTCAACGCGCTTTTCAATTCGCGCCTTCCATCCGGAGGGGAGATGGGTGCCGATCCAGCCGTTCCACGCCGAGGCCCCGGGACAGATCGGCGGCACCGCGCTCTGCATCGCCAGGAGGGCGGAGCTGTGGACGAAGTACAGCGCCGGCGATCCATGCACGAGCAGGGCGCGCTCCATGACCAGGCCGGTCCAGTCGCCGCAATACTTGACGTTGAGCACCGCGGTGGGGAGGAACGATACCAGGGCGGCGAGTCCTGCGGTGACGCCCAACTGCAGCGGCCGGCGGAGCAGCATTCCGGCGAGCGGCAGCAGGCCCAGCCCCACCGGGAGCAGCAACGGGAGATTACTCACCTTCGCCGAGGTCATCAGTCCGGCGGCCAGCAGTGAGGCCGCGACATCGGAAACCTGTCCGGTCCGTCGTGCCCGCAAGGCGTAGTGCAAGGCGGCCAGCGGCCAGATGGCGCCAAACAGGTCGTTGCCGATGCTTCCCGCCTGAAGTGCGAAGCAGCCGCCGGTGGGCAGAAGCCACATCCAGGCGCGTGCCACCCGGCCGGGGACCCCGAGTCCTCGCCACACCGAGAAGATCAGTCCGGGAAACAGCAGGAAGGAGACCGTGTTGAGCAGGAACAGGAAGCGATCGGTCTTGAACAGCGCGAGAATCGGAAGCGTGGCCCATTCGAATCCGGCGGTGCGAACATTCAGCCGTTGATAGGCCGACTCCACCCAATGCCAGCGGCCCTCGGCGAGCCAGAACAGCACCCGTGGCGTGCGGTAACTCAGGCCGTCGTAGTTGCTGGGCGGATGCAGCACGCCGCCGGCAAAGGTGAGTAATGCGAGCAGCGCGAAGGCCAGTGGCAACGGCTGACAGAGGCGCCGCAATACTCGCGAACCGAGCGGTCGGGAGAGGAACTGGGAAGGTTCTGGGCGACGCTTCCAGGCAATCCAGGCGACGACGGCTGCAACGGCGAGCAGCACCGGGACTTGCAAGCCTCCGAACGGGGACAACGCCCATCCCGCGGCGCCCGCAGCGACATTGAACCACAGCCAAGGCCGCAACCCCGGGGGGGAGGTCACGCGGAGCGGCGGAGTCACGAGATCAGGAGGCCACCCGTTCGAAGACGAACAGGTTGTTCAACCCGAGCTGAAACCGCTCGTGTTTGAGCAGCCGAAAGCGCGGGGCGCCGAAAATCTGGCCGGTCATCGAGGTGTCGTACCCGTGGTGTTCCTCGAGGGACATTCCGTGCACCAGGCGCAGCTTGAGCAACACGGTCAGAATGTGATCCACCATCGGCGAGGGAACGGTGATCACCAGCAGTCCGCCCGGCCGCAAATGCGTGGCGATGCCGTCGGCGAGCGCCTGATGCTGGTCATTGGGGAAGTGCTCCAGCACCGCCAGCATCGCGATGGCATCGAAGGGGCCGCTTCCTGGCGGCAGATCCCCGGGAAAGAATCCGCGGAGGAGGCGATGCCCGCCCGGTGTGCGGCCTGGTGCGGCCAGTGTGGGATCAATACCCAGGCTACCCGAGCCGCAAAGGGCCGGGTGGTCCAGCAAGACGCCGTCGGCGCTGCCGAGATCGAGGACCCGCATTCCCGGAACGATGAACCGGGCGGCGGTGCGGACGCGCCAGTTCTGCAGATATCGGTCCAGAAAAGTCATGGCGAGAACCCGTTCAGGCGCGCTGCGCGGGGGCAGCAGGCTTGCTGGCGGTCTTCAGTCCGAGCACGCCCATGAAGAAGCTGCTCGAGATACACTGGATGCCGAGGATCATCAGAATGGCCGCCGGGATCAGCCGGCGAATGTTGGCGGCGTAGTCGATCACGCCAAAATGCGCCGCCTTCCACACCATCACCGCCCGGAGAAACAGCACGGCACCGAACAGCAAGGTGAGGACGCCGACGATAAGTCCGCGTTCGACGGTAAAACGGCGCAGTAGGCTGGAGAATCCAGTGTCGGCATTCAGAAGGCCCTCGTTCACGGCGAAGACCTTGGTGAAGAACGCCAGCGATACCAACTGCGCCCCGAGGACCATCCAGAGACCGGCGCTGAGCTGCGCACCGACATCCAGTTGAATGCTCCCGATCTGCAGCGGTGCCGCACTCAAGGTAGCCATTCCCACGGTTCCCGCGGCGAGGAGCAGGGCGCCGGGCAACAGGAAGAGCCACTTGGGCGAGTAAATCAGCATGAACCGCAGGTGCCGCCAGCCATCGCGCCAGGGCTTGAGATGCGGTGGGCGGTTGCGTCCGTCCTTGTGGAGTGTGATCGGCACCTCGGTGACGCGCAGGCCCTTGAGGGTGGCCTTCATCACCATTTCCGACGCGAACTCCATGCCCGTCGTCTGCAGGTCCATCTTGCGGTAGCCCTCGGCGGAGAAGCCCCGCATGCCGCAATGGAAGTCGTGGATCGGAGTCTTGAAGAAAAGTCGGCCGAGGAAGGAGAGGGACGGATTGCCAATCCAGCGGTTCTTCCAGGGCATGGCACCCGGCATGATGGATCCGCCGCCATTCGGAAGCCGGCAGCCCATGACCAGCTCATAGCCCTGGCGGAGCTTTTCCACGAAGCCCTTGATCTGGGAGAAATCGTAGCTGTCGTCGGAGTCACCCATGAGGATCCAGCGACCCCGGGCCGCCGCGATGCCGCCGCGGAGGGCGTTGCCATAGCCCTTGGCGGTGACGCGCTCGACGCGTGCTCCCAGGCGTTCGGCGATCTCGATGGAGCCGTCCGTGGAGCCGTTGTCGGCGATCAACACCTCGCCGGTCACGCCGGCTGCCGCAAGGCCCGCATGCGCCTTCTCGATGCAACGGGCGAGGGTTTCTGCCTCGTTCAGGCAGGGCATTACAATGGTCAGCTCTAGGTCGGCCGGCATGAGAAAAAAATCTCGCAGAGTGTTACTGGCGGAGGCGGGGAGGGGCAAGTCGCGTTGTTGTTTCGGACGGGGAGGAGGCTTCGGAGAGATCCACCACGTACAAATTGTCCACCGGCACTTCCGCACCGGCCTTGACGCGCTGACGGGCCAGCCCCTCCAGATCGAGGGTCGTCCCGCGGGCGGATCGTGCAGCGGCCTGGGTGGTCGAGAGGGGATACGCCAGCACCACGATGCCGCCTCGTTTCCGGGCCCATTCCATACCATCGCGATCGCCTTCCTCCACGGCGGCGATATCATTGACGATGACCCGACGGATTCCGGCCCCGCGGATGGCGTCGGCCGTTTCCCCGGGCGGGACGTGCAGGACACGACGCGATCCCAGCGGCTCCCAGAGTCGGACCTCGCCGGTGGATTTTGCTGCGAAACCCAGAATCCGCTCGCCGCGGACCGCCTCCAAAAGGGGCAGCAGGCGGTCGCCTTCCGCGAGATGCTCTAGTTGTTTGGTCTGGATGCGCGCCCAAACCTCTCGGCCGAAAGGCGAATGCCGGGCCATCCAACCGCTGACTCCTGGCGTGGGCAGCAAGGGACGCTGCCGCGACACCAGCACCAACAGCAGCGACACGGCGAGCGTGGCGGTCACTGCACGGCGCCAAGCGGCTCGGCGAAACAGTCCGAGCGGTGCCGCGCCTGCCAGGACGGCGACCAGGAGGAAGGGGTAGTACGAGGCGAGATACCGCGCGGGTTCCCGGCAGCCCATGGTGGACAGGAAGATCAGCAGCACCGGCACCAGGGACCAGAGGATCCATCGCGTGGCGCGTCGTCGATCGCGTGTGATCGGGGAGAGCGTTCCCGTATTTCGATTCAGAAAAATCCACGCAGCGAGGGCGGTCAGCAATGGTCCCAAACCCGCACGCGCCTCGGTGACCGCCTTGGGCAGGTGAAAGAAAAACTCAAACCCTCGCAGGTGCGCCCCCAAAGAGGTGTCGGGATCGGAGAGGCGTGCCATCCACGCGTTCCACGAATCGGTGCCGGGAACCATGGGAGGGAGCAGATTGTGAATCGGGATCAGCACGGAGTTGGCCAGCACTGCGACCCAAGGCTCGAAGGGGACCCAGATTTGTTTTTCGCGGGGCCAGCCCATCCAGTGTCCCGTGACCTGCCAATTCACGACCGTGGTGGGAATCATTGAAACCATCACGCCGAGCAGCGCTGCGCCGACGGTCCACGCGGCAGCGCGCGGGGCGCCCAGGGCGATGCGCCAGCCGGGCAAGGCGGCGAACAGCCAGAGCAATCCCATAGGGGCGTTGCTCTGCTTGGCGTTGGTGAGCAGGGCGACGGCGATCATGGCCCACCGCCAATCCGAGGCCCGACCCTTTTCCCGGGCTCGGAGGGCCAAGTCGACCATCAACAGCGCGTACACGACGGAGTAGGCGTCATTCCCGGCGCTGCCGGCCTGAAAGGCGTAGATCCATCCCGAGGGAAGGAGCCACATCCACCACCAGGAAGTCCGAGGGGAGACGCCGAGCCGGGTGAAGGTGCTGAACACCAATCCAGGCAGCAGCAGGAAGCTGGCGAGATTCGGCAGAAACAAGAGTCGATCGGATCGCGTGGCGGCGACCAGCGGGGTCCAGAGCCATTCGATCCCGGTGGAGATGACGTTGAGCCGGAGCTCCTGGGTGTGGATCCAGTGCCAGCGACCCTCGGCGAGCCAGTGCAGGATGCGGGGAAGCCGGTACCAAAGGGTGTCGTAGTTTACCGGCGGATAGAGGGCGCCGCCGATCCCGGCAGCGGCTGCTAGGAGAAGAAAAAGCCCGGGAACCGGGCGTCGCCAGCGTCGGCGCCGGGCGAAAAACCGGCTCCCGCTTCGGCGCAGGTCGTCGCCCCAGAGATGGCCGATGGCGAGGACGGCGAGGGAGAGAACGACGGCGTAACCTCCCCGATCCAATCGCCCCAAGGCCGACAGCCCGAGTCCTGCAAGCGTTGCTCCGGCCGAAATCGCCAGCCACAGACGCCAAGCCAGCGGGGCGGGGGCGGGCGACGGTCGATCGGAGGCGGAGGACATTGCGGCGTGGAGGAAATAGCGAGGCAACGGGCGGCCCACAACCCCGATCTGGGGAGATCCTGCCTTGGCGGCGAAAACCCCATTGAATCCCCCTCCACCACGGCTAGGCTTTCTGCCACCCGTCCGGCGCAACCTTTCTCACGCTTCGGTGTTTGTTCCGATACGTCGCGTCGCCGGCCCCAAACTGATTTTCAACTCCGCCAAGCCATGAACCTGCATCGTCGCCTCCAGCGGCTCGAATCGATCCGTTCCACCCCGTCCGCCGGTCGCGTTCGGCGCCAGTCCGGGTTCACGCTGATCGAAATCATGATCGTCATCATGATCATCGGCCTTCTGGCCATGGTGGCGATCCCGAACATCAACGGCTCTCTGGCCACGGCTCGCTACAACAGCATCATCCAGAACCTGCGGGTCATCGACAATCAGAAGCAGCTGTGGGCCGCCGAGCACAAGAAGGGTGACAACGAGACCCCTACCGAGACCGACCTCGCTCCCTACTTCCAGAACGGCAAGTTCCCCCCCGCGGTGATCAGCGAGACGTACAATATCAATCCGGTCGGCCAACAACCGACCGCGACGACCCCGTCCCGCCTCAAGATGCCCAAGCTGACCGTCGAAGCCGGCGGCGTGATCACCATTCCCGACAAGTGAGCGATCAATTCAAAATTAAAAATGGGAAATTAAAAATTCAAGCCGAGCTGACTTGGGTGGCGTCACTCGGCCCATTTTTCATTTCATCATTTTGAATTTTGAATTGGTTTCAGGGCCTCTTCTCGCTCCACCAAGGTCGGGTGGGAGTAGTGCCAGGCGCTGAACAACGGATGCGGGGTCAGATTGGAGAGGTTCTTCTCGGAAAGTTTTCGCAGGGCGCCCGTGAGCGATCGGGTCTCCCCCATGGCGTCGGCGGCGTAACGGTCCGCTTCGTATTCGTGGCGACGAGACCACTGGTTCATCCACGGGCTCGTCCAAAAGGTGACGGTTCCTCCCAGCAGACCAAAGCAAAGCAGCGCCGGGGCGAGTCCGGATCCGGCCGGGAAACCGAAGGCCGCGGTGAACTCGGGCTGACGCGCCAGCCAGGCCACCACCGCGAATCCCGCCAGGGTCATCGCCGAGGACGCGATCAGCATCTTGGGAATGTGTCCCCGCTTGTAGTGCCCCACCTCGTGGGCCAGCACCGCTTCCAGTTCGGTTTCGCTCAACTGGGCGATGAGCGTGTCGTAGAGTACGATCTTCCGGAATGAGCCGAACCCGGTGAAGAAGGCGTTGGAATGGCTGGAGCGCCGGCTGCCATCCATCACCAGAATGGAACGGGC
>JANXMD010000105.1 GCA_025354845.1 Verrucomicrobiota bacterium
CCCGGATCTGGCGCCGGAACCAACCCGGTGGGAACGCCACTTGTGCCCCCGCCGGTGTTGCAGGCCAACGTATGCGTGTGAAGGGGCATCTGGGTTGCATTCACAGTCACAGCCTCAGTACCCGCACTTTCCCCGATCACCCGGTTCGTCAACCCCGCCCCCTGGCCCGATCCGACGAGGATCCGACCCCGCAAATCGGGAAGTCCAAAGTTGGTGGTGCCATTGCCACCATACGTCGTTCCGATGAGCGTAAAAAGAACATCGTAATCGGCGATCGCCAAAAGCCTCCCATCGCAAAAAGCCCAACCCTGAGGCTCAAAATTGAATCCAACGAGGCAGATCTGTCCAACGAATGGGGTCAGGGGCATAGGGGACGTTCTCCGTGGTATGCTGAAGTTCAGTTACGCGAAGGGAAAATTCCCGCCAGGGCGATACACGCATTCAGGGACAGATACGGCTGCAGGTTGGAATGCCCACCCCCTCCTCCCGTTGCCCCCAGAGCCGCTGCCGACATGGTTCCATTGGGTGCGCCGGAGGAATACGGGGCACTTCCACCAGCAGTGTCCTTCGCCCATATCTTGCCGGCCGGCGTGAGGCTGTCACCACCGGACGACGTGCACGCGGCCGAGTGCGTATGAGACGGAATCTGGCTGGTCGTCAGTGTCACAGACTCAGAGCCTCCGAAATCACCCTGAGAGTACGGGGAAAGGCCTGGACCCTGCCCGGAACCCAGCGCGACGCGACCGCGGAGATCTGGCAAGGCAAACGTTTGGATGCCATTGCCGCCGTACATCGTTCCCAAGAGGGAGAACAGCGCCGTGTTCTGCGAAATGGACATCAAGGACCCGTTGCACGACGCCCAGGAATGCGGCGGAAAGTTGAAGCCAAAAAAACAGATTTCACCAAGAAACGGTTCTGACATAGCTAGGAGTTCCCACGGTTTTCTAGATTGGCTCGGCGCCCAGTTTGGCCCAGACCTTTCGGGCCTCTCGGACCGACGTCCGGACGTGGAACGCAGTTCCAAAATTGTGTTCAGAGAGCGCAACCACCGAAGCGGCGGCCGACCGATTCTCCCCCAAGAGAGCCGCGAGCCAGGTCGAGCCTCCCTGGTCACCGAATGTCCGCACCAACTCCAGATGACGGGCAATTCCCATCGCGACGGGTTCTCCCGTCAGGCTTGGCAGGCATTCCCGGACCATCGGCGCTGCGAGAATCGAATGAACGGGCACCGCAGGCGCTGGACCGGCCAGCGAAGACAAACCGGAAAGCACGAGGGTGGAAATCGCCTCTGCCGTTCCCAGCGAACTGACGTCCGAAGAGCGCAATTGCTGATGGAATTGTAAAAACTCGGAGTCCGGTTCGAGATTGTAGTTCGCCGCCTCCACCCATCCGCGGACCCACTGCCGCACCTGTCCGAGGGAATCCGTCGGAGTCGAAAGCCGACTCAGCCGCAATGAGCTGCCCTGAATGGATTGATGGGGGTCCGAAATCCGACGCGTCACCGAATTCCACGAAACTGCATCGTGCGCGAATTCAATCGACCGACCGGAGACGCGGTCCGCTTCCGCCTGCTGATACGTCGCACGGTCGAGACTTTCGAAGGAATAGGCAGCCCCTTTCTGGACCCACTGAAGCGTATTCCCTGAGGCGTACACTTCCCGGAACGGAAGCATGTTGAACGAACGGATCAACCACTCCGAATGATCGACGGCTACACGAATGGAGAGGGGGGCCGTAAGGTTGGAATTCAGGCGTGCCAAGACTCCACCCCCGGTGAAAACCGCGCCGCTGCCGATTTGGTCGGCGAAGGCAAGGACCGTCCGGTCCGCCGGGGTCAGCCCCAACGCGACGCGACCGCTGCCCGTCAGAATGCGCTCGGCACGGACTACCGCGGGGGAAATGAGCAGCGCCACACCGGCTGCCGCACCACCACGGGTCAAAAATCGACGGCGATTGATATGCATCGAATTAAATCTGAGGCGGTCTGGTGGCTCGTGAGGGAGCAAAAAACGTGCTTTCGAGGTCGGCCTTTTCATGTGAAAAGTCAACCGGGAAAACCAATTCGAGATCCCTCGAAGTCAAGGCGATCCACGTGAACTGCGGGCAGAGCTTCAACGCGACTGGTTCCCACCCGATGCCATCGACTCCCCTTCAAAACCCCGCGCCAGGCTCGGCTTCCTGGCCAGCGGAACTGCGGCGAATCGTCGAGTTCCTGGAGGCCGTCGGTCTCAAGCCTCTCGAGTCCGCGGTGGACCCGTCGTCGCTGTTGCCGGGGGTTACGATAATTGCCGGGCGGGTGGTCTATGACTCAACCCGGATACACTGGCCCGGGGATTTGCTCCACGAGGGCGGACATATCGCGGTCACTCCGGCAGCGCTGAGACCAACGCTGGACGCCACCCTCCCTGAGCCTTCGGTTCCCCACGCAGGCGAAGTGGAGGCGACGGCTTGGGCCTACGCTGCGATTCTCGCCATCGGACTCGATCCCTCCGTTTTGTTTCATCCCGGGGGATATCAGTCGCATTCACGCGGACTCGCTTTTTCGTACTCGATGGGATGTTTTCCGGGGGCGAGCGGGCTTTGCGCGGCGGGATTGGCTCATTCCCCTGCGGACGCCCAACGAACCGGAGTTCCACCCTATCCTCACATGATTCGGTGGTTGCGCTCATGAAGCACGCCTTGACCAAGATCTCACCCTCCGACGCGTCCAACTCGCCAGAGCCATTCCCCTCCGGGGTTCCGCGCCCGGTGTCGCCACACTGAGTTCGATCTTTTCGCAGAGGAATTCAAACGCTACACCGTTCCCATCGAAGTTCATTCCACCAACGCTCGTGACACCGAGGCCAGATCGATTTCCGCGACGACGAACCCGACGACGGTTGGCTCGCGCTGGTGGAAGGGGTTCGCCTTTCTGGGATTCTGGACGTTGGTAGGACTGGCCTTCGCCGGACAGATGTACCTGGTGCAATCGAAACGCGGCTCTCCGGTGCCGTGGGTTTTCGCAGTCACCCGATCGCTCGCCGACTGGTATGTGTTTGCCGTCCTCTCGCTTCCCGCCATCGCCTTCTCCCGGCGGTTCCCGCTTGGGTGCGCTCCGCTGCCGCTTCTTGCCGCCGTCCACGGGGTCGCCAGCCTGCTCTTTTCGCTCCTCTGGATGCTGCTCCGTGCCGCCGTCGAGGTGGCGCTCGAGGGCAGCTCGTTCCAGGAGTCGCTTCGCCAGGCCTTACTCGCGACGCTGTTTTTCAACCTGCTGGTCTATTGGGTCATCATCGCCGTAGCCCACGCCGCCTCGTTTTATGAAAGTCTCCGCGAGCGCGAGCGCCGCACGCTGGAATTGGAACGCCGCGTCACCGAGGCCCGCCTGCTGGCGCTGCAGATGCAGCTGAATCCGCACTTTTTGTTCAATGCACTGCACGGCGTGAGTGCCCTGATGTACCGCGATGTGGATGCCGCGGACCGCATGCTGGTCAAGCTCAGCAGCCTGCTTCGCCACGCCCTCGACCGCACCGATGCGCAGCAAGTGCCGTTGCGCGACGAACTTGCCTTCCTGGATCGCTACCTGGAGTTGGAACAGATCCGTTTCGGAGGCCACTAATGAGCCGTTAGCTTTAGCATCTTCCTTGGTTTCACTGTGGCCAAATAATCCATCGTTATTACATCCTACAAGAATAAAAACAGAAAAGAATGTTACTATATAAAAGCGATTTATCATGT
>JANXMD010000143.1 GCA_025354845.1 Verrucomicrobiota bacterium
GAAAACCGGTCCTCGATGCGACGCCGCGTGGCGTTCGGCGCTCCCTACCCGGGAAAGATTGTCCCCATCCCGCTCGCAGAGATTGGTGGGGAATTGATCGCCCAAAAAGACGCCTTCCTCTGCGCGGCAAAAGGCGTGTCCGTCGGCATCGCGTTCAACAAGAAGATCGGTGCCGGATTGTTCGGCGGCGAGGGCTTCATCATGGAGCGCCTTCGAGGCGACCGGCATGCCTTTATCCATGCCGGTGGCACGCTGATCTGCCGCGATCTGGCCCCGGGTGAGGTGGTCAAGGTGGACACTGGCTGCGTGGTGGCCTTCACCTCTGGAGTGGACTTCGACATCCAATTTGTTGGCGGCATCAAGTCGGCCCTGTTCGGCGGCGAGGGACTGTTCTTCGCCACGCTGCGCGGTCCCGGAAGAATCTGGCTGCAGTCGCTGCCGCTCAGCCGTCTTGCGGATCGACTTTACGCCGCCGCGCGCCACCAAGGCGGACGCTCCCGCGAGGAGGGATCCATTCTCGGTGGTCTCGGAAGCCTGATCGACGGCGACAACCGGTGAATCCCATCAACCTGGCCTCAACCTAAAGCCAGCAATCGAAGAGAACTTGAACCACAGAGCAACACAGATGGACACAGATGCGCAAATCGGAGGTGGAAGATCGGATCCGCTGTCCGGAATCTGTGTTGCTCTGTGCTCTGTGGTTAGAAGTTCCGTTTTTTGATTTGGCGCTTCGTCTGGTGGACCTGGGGCACAGCGGGACCGGCGTTTTTCCAGTGGACCTCGTAGGCGTTCACGGGCTGCCGGAATCCCTTGACTGCCACCGGTTCCAATAACGTGCACAGCGCGGCCAGTTCGGGCGCGTAACGCAGCAGCTGCGCATAGGTGGCCTCACCAATCACGATGCGACTCCGTCCCGAAACTCCCTCCAGTCGCGACGCCAGATTCACCTCACGACCAAACACGGTGTAGTTGAGAATGTGCGCCTCGCTACCCATGAGGCCGACGGTCATCGTTCCCGTGTTTATCCCGGTACCAAGTGCCAAGATTGCCAGCGGAGAGGCGGCAGGCGCATTGGGATTGGCAGCGGCCTCCAAGTCGCGTAGGCGGTTCAATTCGACACGACGCGCGTTCAACTGGTCGATCGCCTTCTGGGCATCGATCGCGGCATTCACGCAGCGCACCGCGTGTCGCTCGTCCAAGCCGGGCGCCCCCCAGAAAGCCATCACGCAATCGCCGATGTACTTGTCGAGCGTCCCTTGATGGAGTTTCACCACGTCCGCAATGGTGGCGAGATAGAGATTCACCGTCTCCAACACCTCCCCGGCCCGGCGCTCAAACAGAGCCGCCGCCTGATCCGGCAGAAGCCCCTGCTCCGCTGCCTGGCGCTCGGCGGAAGCCTGAACCTCATCGGTCATCTCAGTGAACCCACGCACGTCGGCGAAAAAAACCGTCATTTCGCGACGGGATCCTTCGAGCCCCAATCGTTCGGCTCGGAGCAGTTCCTGGACGACCTCAGGAGAAACAATCTTGGCGAAAACGGAGCGCACCCTGTGGCGCTCCCGCTGCTCGAAAATCAGCCGCCAGGTCAGCATGACCGCATGATTCACTCCCAATCCCGTCAGAATCGGATACGCGACCGGCAGCCAAAGCCGATGATGCAGGTACGCCCAACTCGCGAACGTTAAATAGCCCAGGGCCAAAGCCACCATTGCCGCCTCGGCCAACAGCGTGCGCACGTGCCAGGTAACCCAGGCCGCCACCAGAGACAACATCGCATGCACCGCCAACTCGGCCGAAAGGGGCAACCGCCACACGAACCGATTCTGGAGGATGGAGTTGGCGACGTTCACATACGTGCTGACCAGATAGTCGTTAGGATCCAGAGGGGTCGGTCCCTGATCGGACAGATTGCTTCCGTTCAGCAACGAGCCAAGAATCACCAGCCGTCTCCGGAAGGGTTCGCCGTGCGCGGGCTTCAAGCCTTTCTGCCGGTCGAGATCCATTTTCAATACGTCCTCCATGGACTGGATCCTGTCGTGAGGGATCTCCCGCCAACCCATGGACCAATCCACCGGAAAGCTGCCGCCGGCATCGACGGGAATCTCGCGCAGAAGTCCGTTGGGACCCCGCAGGCGGACTCGATCGGTCAGAATCTCCGCATGATCGAGGTCGAGTCCGAGCTGTACGGCGGCTAGGACGATGCCCATGTGCCATACCCGTCGAGATTCATAGGCCGGAACGGCAATCCGCGCGCCACCCAGCGTAAGCAACACGGTGCCATTGGTGGCCACGGTCAGGACGAGTTCCCCGTCATTCGCCGGAGGAAAAAGGCGGACGGTTCCCGGGGTCCCATTGGTCACGATCAGGCCCCGTCGAGTAGCAAAGTTCAGGAGCTGAGTGCCAAAGAATCGGCAGTCCACAAAAGCCCGGACGCGTCGAGCTGCGCCGTCCTTGTCGCGAGGGGAATGCACTTCTCCCAGCGCACGAGCAACGCTGCGGAACCGCGGGGCAGGAGGAAGATCCGGCAAGGACGCCAGGATCACCTGCCCGTGCGCCACGATCTGACGGGCGAAAAACTCGTCCGACGAAATAGGCGGATTCGTCCCCCCTTCGGACACCATGGGATGATCGGGTCGGTCATCGGGCAGCAGCACATCGAATGCCACCGCCGTCGCCGACTGGGCGGTCAGCTCTCGCAGGATCCGTCCGTAAATGTGACGGGGAAACAGCAATCCCACCGATTCCTTGAGCGGATACCCCAGGCGCAGGCTTTGCACGGTGCGCTCACTGGCGACAACCAGGGC